>CAZOWS010000132.1:0-18154 GCA_964583365.1 uncultured Actinomycetota bacterium | reverse complement strand
AAGCATCGCGTCGGCGAAAAAGAAAAAATCTCCGTGGGCGCGCTGCGCCGGCGCGAGGCCGCAAAAATCGCGACCACGTTGAGAGGCTGGATGGATGGGAAACTCTGTCATCCTGAGAAGCGAAGCGACGAAGGATCTAGCCAGATTCAAAGCAGATCCTTCGCTTCGCTCAGGATGACAGTGCCCGCTCAGGATGACATTGCACCCCTCCATCACTGGCCTATCAACCCGCTGGAATCATTTCGTTGGAAGGATGTCGCGATTCTGTTCCGCTCTATGGGTAGCGTGTATCTCTACGAAAGAGAACTGCAAAAAAATGGCATTCCGTTCACCACTTCCTCCACGAGCGCTTTTTTCGGGCAGCAATGCATCACGGACATGCTCAATGCTTTGTCCGTCGCGTGGAATTTCACCGACGATTTGGCCATGGCGGGATTCCTGCGCAGCCCGATGGTAGGGATAAGCGACGAGGATCTCTGGTCTCTGCGCGGCGACAATTCTCTCTGGGACAGCCTACAAAAGTCTGCACTACTGCCACTGATACAGGCCCGCACGTGGCTACAGAGCTGGCATGATATGGCTGCGCTCGCAGCGCCATCGGAGTTGATTCAGAAAATTTTAGAGGACACGGATTTCGAGGCCCTCGTCCTTACGCAATATCTGGGCCGTAGAAAATGCGGTTTGCTTCGCAAGTTGGTGGAATTGGCGGATCGCTTCAAACCGGAAGACGGTTTCACGCTACAGGATTTCATCGCCTATTTGAAGGAGCTGGTGTTAAAAGATCGCGGAGAGTCCGAGGGCCAGCCGCTGGAAGACGCGGATGCCGTCTCGCTGATGACCGTGCACAAAGCAAAGGGATTGGAATTTCCCGTGGTAATCGTGGCCGACCTTGGACATCACAAACGGAAAAATTATCCGAAGGTGCTGATCCATGAAAAATTTGGACTCGGAATGAAGTTGCAGGACCAAAACAACGAGGCAGCCCCAACCATTGCAAGACTGCTATCCGAATTGGAAGAAAATCAAAAAGAAGAAGCCGAAGCCAAAAGAATTTTGTACGTTGCCTGCACAAGAGCCCGAGAAATGCTGATTTTATCGGGCCTAAACCCCAATCGCAGCGCAACGAATCCGTGGAATCACTGGGTTCAGGATTTTGTAAAGGTGGACACTTTCATCGAACCACAGCCCACTGACACACGCCGATCCATTCCTCTTAACCCTCTCCCTGCGGGAGAGGGTAGGGTGAGGGGCGACCTAACCGACGCCCAATGGAAATTCGTGATGGCAGATCTCTCGCAAATCAAAGCAAAGCCAACGCGCCTAACAGTCTCGGAGGTTTCCCTGTCATTGCGAGGGGCAAGCGAAGCGCGGCAGAAACTAACAACAAAGCAGTCTAGTCGTCCGTCCCAACAATCGCCATCCACCCAACCATCCCCCGCCCTGCTAGGCTCCCTCACCCATCAAATCTTGGCACGCTGGGACTTAAAAAATCCGAAAGAATTGCAGAAAATCCTAGAAGCCACGCTCAAAGAATCCTATTTGGCAACAGTCATCACCCCCGAATCCCAAGAAAATATCCGAACTATGCTCGAACGATTTGCCTCGGCGCCAATTGGGCAAAAGCTACAAAGCGCAAAAACCACGCGCAAAGAAATTCCGTTCATCCTGCCGCTCGAGCACACCGCAATCGAAGGCATCGTGGACCGCCTCTACCAAGAGGAGGACGGTTCCTGGGCCGTGCTGGATTACAAAACGGACGATGTCACCGAAGACGCAGTACCAGCTCGCGCAAAGCATTATGAAACGCAAATCAAACTGTACGGCGCCGCCGCTTTGCAGATTTTGAATCTCTCCAGCATTCGCCTCGAACTTTATTTTCTAAGACCCGGAAAGCTTTGGAGTGAAACGTTCACGGCCGGCCAAGCAGGTCGATTTTTGGAGGAAGTGGTTGAAGAAATACCATGACGCAGAGTATTAATTGAACCTTTGATTGTACTCCGTTAAACTATACATATGACTTTAAAGAACATCAGGCTGCAGGCAATAGACTTGCGCAAGCGCGGGTGGTCTTACAACATTATTCGCGAACGGCTTGGGGTCGCGAAAAGCACGCTAAGCAACTGGTTGCGGGAAGTTCCATACCAGCCGAATCGATCGACCATCAAGCGTATTCATTTGGGGCCAGCAAAAGCTGCCGTTACCAAGCAACAGATCAGACTCAGACAAATCGTTTCCTTGAGGAAACAAGGCCTGCGACTAATTCATAAAATTTCAAGACGCGACCTCCTCTTTTTGGGCGTAGGACTTTACATGGGCGAAGGGACCAAACTGTACGAGGAAGTCCGAATCATCAATTCCGATCCCCGCATTATTAAGTTGGCCATGATATGGTTTAGAAAAGTTTGCAAAGTACCGCAACGTAATTTTGTAATTGTGGTACACTCTTACCCTGATATTTCTGCCGGACAAGCAATGCGTTTTTGGGCGCGGGTGACGGGTATACCTCTGGGTCAATTTGAACGCACGCAAGTTGATAGACGCCTCGACAAATCCGGCAAAAAGCGCAGGTTATTACCGTACGGAACCGCGCATATCCGAATTTATAGTCGCGGGGACAAACGATTTGGCGTGATGTTGCATCGCCGCATCATGGGCTGGATCGAGGGATGTTACAAGATGTTGCGGGTGTAGCTCAGGGGTAGAGTTCCAGACTTCCAATCTGGCTACGCGGGTTCGATTCCCGCCACCCGCTTATTTCCTCAAAGTAATTTCAGATACAGGAATGATTGGGAATGGAGAGCCTATGCTCGAAAGGATGCTTCGTCTCCAGTTACGGCAGGGTAATGTCATCCTGAGGAGCGTTAGCGACGAAGGAGCAAGCGAAGCGCGGTCGAAACTATCGAAATCGAGATCCTTCGCGTGGCTCTGGATGCCAGTACCCCCGCATAACTGACCCATTACGATTCGCTTTGGAATTTACTTCTGCACAACAATTGCTTCTGATAGGCTTGAAACCATGCGCCCCAAACAAATTCAACTAGAGCTTCAGCAGATCACGCGCAAGATAATTGCGAAATTTCGGCCCGAAAAGATTATCCTTTTTGGTTCAAACGCATGGGGCAACCCATCCGCAGAAAGTGATCTCGATTTGCTCATAGTAAAAAAGAGCCGGCAAAATATTCTGGATTTGATGCGGCAGGTTGACAGGATTTTATCGAAAAGAACCGTTGCGTTGGACATCCTCGTGTACACTCCCCAACGTCTGCAAATGCGACTTGATTTAGGAGATCCGTTCATCAAAAAGGTTATGGATTTTGGACGCGTCCTGTATGACAAATCTGAAGAAGAGAACTCTTTTAACAGAAGAGTGGCTTAAAAGAGCATTCGACGATCAGTTGAATGCTGCCTCCATTCTGAAGCATCGTGACGGCACGCCCACCGCCGTCTGTTTCCTATCCCACCAGATGGCTGAGAAATATTTAAAAGCGCTACTCTTGCATTATTCCGGCGACTTTCCCAGAACACACGACCTTAATCATCTGCTCACGTTAGTACAATCCCATATCCGTTCTATTCGATCAGCCCTCAAGCAGGATGTCTTGTGGCTAGGTCCTTACTACATCGGTGCAAGATACCCTGGGGACTTCTTATTGGAAGCTTTTACCTGGCCTATTGCGGTAGTCGCATTCGAATCTGCGCTGCGAATCAAGAAATATGTTTTGAAAAAACTAAAAGTCCGTATCGATCTCCTGTAAAGTCAAACCACTACTCTCTGCTTTGCGACCATCATGACCAACACCACCGGCATACCCGTTCGCAATTTCCTCGTCCTGTTTTTTTCGCAGGGTTTCGGCAAAGTCGTCGGATTGCTTTTTGGCTTTGCGGCCGCGCGATTGCTGGGCTCGGCGGGATTCGGGAACTACGCGATGTTGAGCGCGGTACTTTCCTACTTCATGGTGCTGACGGATCTGGGGCTCTCCCCGCTTCTCGTGCGCGAGATGTCCGCTAAACCGCAAGAGCGGCATAGACTTCTCTTTTCGGGCTTGGCGTTGCGCATGGCTCTGGCCTTGATTTCGTTTGTCCTCTTGTGTGCGATCGGCTGGATACTGCATTGGCCCGCGCTGTTTTTGCAATGCTTATTGGTCGGGGGCGCGGGAACACTGCTCTACGCGTGGAACAACACGATGACGGATTTTCTTACGTCGACCGAGAAATTGCGCTTCGCGGCCGCGCTGGATGTAATTTGTCAGGGATTATTTTTAGCTGTAGTCGTTTTCCTCTTATGGCTCACGCATAGTATTCTCGCGATTTTCGTGGCGCTGTTTGCCGCGAATTTTGCGCGCGGAATTGTTTTGGGTTTTCTAGTGCGGAAGGAAATCGGTTCGTTCCGGTACTCAGATTTGGACATCGCCCATTGCTGGAGCATGTCACGGGAAGTCCTAACCTTCGCGCTGCTCGGCTTGCTCTCGCTTGTGTATTTCAAAAGTGACGTGTTGATTCTCTACGCGTTTCACCCAGGTTCTGTTGTGGGCTGGTACGAGGGCGCCTACCGCTTTTTGGAAACCTTGATGGTGCTCAACATGAGCTTGATGGTCGCTCTTTTTCCCAGCCTATCTCGCATGGGTGCGGATGTGAATCGGTTGTCGGAGCTTAAAGAAACAACCGTGCGGGCCTTACGCTTTTTAATTTTGTCCGGGCTGGGCTGCGCGTTGTTTGTGTCGGCCATAGCAAAACCTTTGACGCGATTTTGTTATGGTGTGAATTTCGGGCCTTCGGCCGGACTCGTGCCGATTCTCATGGTGGCTTTGCTGCTCATTCATCTCAACGCGCCATTCGGAAGAATTCTCTTCGCGCTCGGCAAACAAAAAATGGTATTGAAATTTATGTTTCTCACGGTGGGCGCAAACATAGTCCTAAATTTTTTACTCATCCCGAGATGGGGCGCCACTGGCGCGGCTTGTACCACCGTCCTCTCGGAAATCATTAGCTTCGCTATCTTTTACCCGATTGTCCGCTCCTTCCTTGGGCCACTGCCGTGGAAAAAAGTGCTACTAGGTTTTGACCGCACGGATTTTGATATTGTGCGACAAGCCATCGCACGACGCAACGCATGATCAGCGTCGTAATTCCCAATTGGAATGGCAAACATCATCTGGAGCTGTGTCTGCCGACGCTACAGCGCCAGACGATGCGGGACTTTGAGATCATCGTCGTGGACAACGGTTCCCATGACGGGAGCGTGGCTTTTTTGCGGGAGCAATTTCCAAAGACACGGCTCATCTCCTTGCCCGAAAATCGCGGCTTTAGCGCGGCCGTAAACGCGGGCATAAAAGCTGCGAGCGGCGATTTGATCGCCTTGCTCAACAACGACACCGAGGCGGACGCTTGCTGGCTGGAAGAGCTGCAAGCCGCGGCGGATATGCATCCTGGCATTTCTTGTTTCGCATCCAGAGTATTATGTGTGCCCGATCGCGGCTTGGTGGACTCTGCCGGAGACGGATACAATCTTTGCGGCACAGCATGGAACTTTGGCAAGGGCAAACCCGACGGGCCTTTCTTTGATCAGCCGCGAGCGGTATTCGGCGCGTCGGGCGCTGCTTCCTTTTATCGGCGTGCTTTTTTTGATGAGATCGGTCTGTTCGACGAAGACTTTTTTGCTTATTACGAAGACGTGGATTTGGCATTCCGCGGGCAATTGGCAGGCAAGCAATGCCGCTACGTCCCCGCCGCCAAAGTATTCCACCGCGGCGGAGGCACCATGGCCCGTCATTCCAGAGACAATCTCTTTTACTGTTCGCGCAACGCGTTGTGGGTCTTGGCCAAGAACTTTCCGATGCCTTTGCTACTAAAATGCGCGCCCGCTATCGCACTCCGATACATGCGCCATTTTGCGCGGTATTTCTTTCGACCGTTACTAGGTTTGAGTGTTCTTCACGGATATGCAGCAGCCTTGGCACATTTGCCAACGGCCTTGCGCAAAAGACCGCGCATTCAACAGAAACGGCTCGTGCCGCTCAAAAATCTCGAAGACATGTTGCGCATGCAAGAAAATATTCGCTTTTGTTTACGCCATCTCGCGTCCACGCCTGCGTTGCCGCCTGTACTCGCGGATGATCCAGGGGCATACTGTCATCCTGAGAAGCGAAGCGACGAAGACTTTGCAAATGAAGAATCCATTCCTCTCAATGCGAGAAGCCGCGAAGCGGATTCTAAATCTAGCCTGCCCAACAAGATCCTTCGCTTTGCTCAGGATGACAATTTCCATCATGACGGACCCATTGCCGCAAGTATCTCTGTTGTCCTCGTGCATTACAAAACGGAAGATTTATTGGATAGCTGTCTGCAGCATTTGTACGCCAGTCTCCTGCAATCCGGATTGCGATATGAAGTGTTCGTTGTGGACAATGGGTCGTATGCCAGCAAAATTATCCGAGTAAAAGAAAAATACCCGGACGCGACATGGATTTCAAATCCCATAAACGTAGGCTTTGCAAAAGCTTGTAATCAAGGCTTGCGGCTTTCGCAAGGCCGGTATTGCCTACTATTGAATCCCGACTGCATGGTCTCGGTCGAGACCATCGGCGCGTTGGCGCAACGCATGGAAGAAGACTCTACCATTGGCCTTTGCGGAGGATCCCATCGCTTCCCCGACGGCCAATCGCAGCCATCTTGCCATCCATTTCCCACAATCGGCAGAGTTATAGCGAAACAATTGTTATTGCAAGGCCACGCAAAATACTCATTCGATGGCTCCATGCCGCAAGACGTGGATCAGCTCATGGGATCCTGCGTCATACTGCGACGAAGCGTAATGGAACACATCGGAGCTCTCGACGAAAGATTTTTTCTCTACATGGAAGACGTGGACCTCTGCTGGCGCGCCAAGTTATCCGGTTGGAGAATTGTCTTTTTTCCTGAAGCATGCATGGAAGTCACCCACGTGGGAGGCGCCAGCTCGAGACAACTTCCTGCTTTACGCTATCTCCACAGCTATCAAAGCCTGTGCCGGTGGTTTCGTAAAAACAAGTCTTGGCCCGAAGCAATGGCCGTTGCGGGAATTGGATTTTTGGGGCTGTTACCAAGAATCGGTGCGGCCGCACTACGCGCTTGCTTCCAGCGTGCTTTCTTCATAAAGGCGCGGCCCAATGCCTGAAGCAGGCTTCAGCGGTTTATCGATTGCCGATGTATAAACTTCCAAAATCCCTTTTAAAGTTGAGACCTGTCGCTTGGTATGCGCGATATCTTTGATCCCATGTAGCATGGACAGGTATTGGTTCGCGGCTGTATAGCGAGGCAAATACCTAAGTCCCTCCAATCCCACCTCTGTTATCGTCACGACGCCCTCTTGGATCTGCATCCACCCCATTAATTTCAGCAGCAGAAAAGCCTCGGATATTTTTTGCGCATCGCCTTGCCCTATGTCTTGCAATTTAAGGGTATGCGTTTCCGGATCAAATTGATCCAGCACACCCATTTTTGACAACGCGGTCAACACGGGAATCACAAGGAATCCATCCAAATAATTTCGTATTTGCTCGTCTGTCGCAACCTTTTGAATTTGATCCGGTGTAAGCGCAACACTTTCTTTACCCCAGAACAACATATGCCCCAGCATGTCAGGTAAAGACAGCTCCGTGCCGCTCGGCGCATAGGTTCCCGATAAATATTCTTTCATCTTCGCAGATGTCGGAAGCGAGGTCACTCCCAAGTCCAGATCTCGAATCCACTTCTTGGCCGCCAATCCCTTTTGTGTGAACACGAGAATTTCCGCCCCGCCGATGGGTTCCTTTCTTCGCGCAATCCATCCTTCCTCTTCCAACACCTGGATGGCAGTTTGGGCATCCTCCCAAATTGCGTTCATGCGCTCGCGCAACACCCACACCCAGAATGTATCCCCCATCTCAAAAAATCCCTGCTGCGCAAGAAACGCGACGACAGGTCCGACCACAACACCCCGCAAATGGCCTTTCACGGCGGTTTCTGTCGTCGTCCTCGATCTTTTTTCTATCGCCGAGCCCATGATCAATTCGATTGCCGATTTTCCTGCCCAGCGGTGATTTTTAGCAAACATTTGAAAAATGGGATCCGACAAATACCGTGAAGCCAATCCCGCGTAGGGCACGGCGCTAGGCTCCACGCTTCTCAAGACATCCAAACCCTTGTCCACGGCAATATTTGTAAGCGCCTGCAACCTAAGTTTCTGTGGAATCGTGTCATCCTGAGGAGCATCAGCGACGAAGGATCTAGATTGGTTATCAAGATCCTTCGCTTCGCTCAGGATGACAGCCTTCTCATCACGGACGTCTTTCGTAAACGAGGGTAATGAACCGGTTTCCGATGCGGTCTTGTAGACATCCCAGATCGCTTCGGCAACGGCGTAGTTCATGTCGGAATCATCCTTCCAATGCGTTAATACGCTGGTAATAAATTCCGGACGATTGTCGCTTCGCAGAAAAGCCGCGATGATTTCGTCTTTGCGCTTTGCTCCGAACCACAGGCTTCCTTCTGGGCCTCGTTTTTCAAGCAGAGAGGTATCCGTATCTTCCATCTTCGCGATAAATGGTTTTTCCAGCAGTGCCGTATCCGCGTCTTCCAGCTCCGCAATAAAAGGAATCGCCGTGAGCATGGCTTTTGATTTTTGAATGCCCTCCCATTTGTGCCCCAACGCATCCAAGGCTGATTTTTTCTCGCGGTACAACGCGACATCCGTCAGCACGATTTTGGGATCGCCACCCAGCAACACAAGCAGCCGCGTGAGTCGCCTCAATTTTCTTTTCATCGGATCGGGCGCAACCTCGTTGTGCGTGTCCAGCAATTCGTACAGCGTCGGATAGGCTTTGCGAAAACCCAGGAGCTCATGCATACGGGCATCAAGCAGCGCTTCCACATCTGCGGATTCCATCTTAGGGTGTTGCTCTCGAATTTTTTCCCGCAATTGCTTCGCCAAGGTTATCGGGCTTTTGCTCTGTATCTTTACTTTGTGGGTCAGCACTTCAAAATAGTCGGATCGATGCAGGTATCGCAACTCACCCTCAAGCATCCCCTTATCCGTTTGCGAAACTCTCCGTTCTCCTTCTTCGGCCCGCATTTGAAAGTGATGAAAAACCATTTCCAATAAATCATCCGTGTCATACTCCTGCAAGAAGCCCGCATTCAGGGACTCCGAGCTAAAATCCTCGACGTCCTTGTTTAAATAATTTTCCCAACTCGTTGACTCAAAATCCTTGCGAAATTCTTTTCTTATCACGTCGAGCGGAGGGAGCAAATCAAAACCAGCCAACAATTGCACAACCTGATGAAATCTCTCGTGCAACATCACGCGAAGCATGATGCGGTCGGGGGATACGCCCTCCAGCATCGCGATGGTGAGCGCGGTGATAAATTTTCCCTCCGCATGGGCAGTATCCGACTGCGCAATCGAGTCCGCCAGCCTGGGATCCAGACCAAGCGCTGCGATATTTTCCAGCAGCCACTCGCGATCCCAACCGCCGGCTTGGACAAATTTCTTTGACGCATGCATGGACGCCAATTCGGACCGGGCGTGGGAAGCCTCCGACGCCATGAGTTCCCGATATGTTTCCTCCAACTGCTGCCAAGTATCCTCAAGGTCTTCCATATCGCCGCTGCCCTGCAACTCCCGCTTCACCTGCTCAAAAATCGGCAACCAATGCGTGAACGGCTCGCCAAAAAACCGAAGCGCGGCTTCACGAAATTTCTCACGATTCTGTTGCGCGGCTTTTTGACCCTTGCTGCGGACGCCCGCAGCGAGACTCGGCTCGCAAAGCATCATGATCAGTTGTTTCATAGGCGCGTTCATGCCGCGAATTTTGAGAATGGATTGTCGCTTATGAAATGCCCGTAATTCGCTAATATTGGATACTAACAACAAGTACGGATTGAGCTGATTCGCCTGTGCCGTCGCGGCCTCGAACTCTATTGTTCCATCGGCCATACCCTGCAGGTCCTCGATGGCCTTCTTAATGGCGGGTTCTTTCTTTAACTTTTGCTGTATGTCCGACAACGTGTCCAAAGCGTATGCCCTCCCATCAAAATTTTCTTCCGACAATGCGCTCACAAGCGCCCGAATGACGGCGTCATCTGCCCGCGCAACCAAAATCTGCCGGGCGCGCGCGCGAACCTCGCCGCGTGCGTCGGCCAGCGCTGCAACCGTGAGCCGCAAAGCAATGGGGTCGGGAGGCCCTTGATCGTCCGTTGTCCCCACGAAAAGACCCGCAATCTTCAACGCTAAATAACGCACGCGCCAAGAACGGTCTTCCTTTTTCTCTGCTTTCCCTGGGGTTGCTTCGTACTTTTCGAATACAAGGTACGCAATCTTTAATGTTTCAGGATGCTTAACGCCGCGAATCACCCACAGAGCGCGCTGGCGCACACGCGGGCTTCGCTGCGGATGCGACATGTCGGTGGCGACCACGTGCCCTATGTCCTTCAAGGCCTTTTCCATTTCGTCTTTCATTTGTTGCGTGGTCATTCCTAAAATCATGTCCTCCATGACCCAGCGCAATTCAGGAATTTCATTCTGTAAATCTTGAGAATGCTCCAGACGGATTCTCACTTTCTCCAACATCGCCGCTTCCGACTCCACGAATTTTAGCCGCTTTTCGTAGTAGTGATACCAAGTCCCCAACGCGTCCACAGCCGCACGGCGAATTTTCCAGTCGTCCACATCGTCTGCGAGCACACTGGCCTTTTTCAATAGTTCGTAGCCCTTCTCCCCACCCAGAGGCCCCAGTATCATGGCCGCAACGAAGCGGCGCTTGGAACCCTTGCGTCCTTTGAACGCCTTGCGAATCTCCTCGGCAACATGCCGCCTTAAATCGTGCGCGCTGCGAAGACCCTTGATGTGCAAGGCTTCATGAACTTGCTCTTTGATCTTATCCAACTCCGAGTCCAACTCGCTATAAAGCGGATCGGACAAATGGACAACAGTGGCCATGTACAACTCCAACGCGAACTCGGGATGCTGGGCCGCAACTTTTTCATGCTTGTTCAAAATATCGGTAAAGAGGTCTTCCCTAAATTCCAGCGTAAGATCCTGCGCCCTCCAAAGCCTCTGAAAATACTCATCTCTCGCTTTGTCCAGCACTTGAAATTTGTGATTCGGCGCATTCCACAATCGAAAATTCTGCTTCTCCGACCTAACAATTTCATGCAACGCCTTGTAGGACATGCTCTCGTCCATCACATCTTGGAATTGTTGATCTCTGCGGCGTTGCTCCTCGGTAGCAGGCTTTTTGCCTGTGGCTCTTGCGGCGATGCTGAGAAAGGCGTCGTTGATTTTTTTTACGATGGAGGGTTCTATGGGATCTTTGCCATGTTTTATTTTACCTCTTTCCAGTGGTCGTCTGAACATCGCGACCAACTCTTCCATCTCGGACATCTCCATGGGCGGACGATCTCTTTGATAGGCGCGCGTGTAATCGTAGAGGGCATCGGTAACATCCGTAGCATAGACATGGTACAGCAATGCTTGGAAAAGAATCTGTGCTTCGGGAGAAAATCCTTTGTATTCCGCGGTACTCGTGGCATCGCCCACATTGTTGTGATACTCCACGGCCAGAGCCTGCCTCGGGATGAGTAATTTGCGCAGCATGTTGGCGATTTCCCTGGACCGGGCGCCGTGTTTGGCAACTAACTTTATTTCAAGCATGGTAAGTTTTCTCTCCAAATCCAGATACGGGGAAATATCGGGATCTGATTTTCCCCAGTCATGGGCGAGGCAAGTTCCCAAAACCATCTGGCGCTCTTCGGCATTAAGCCCCAACTCCAAAGCGAGCAGATAGCCCAATTTGGCTACGCGTACCACGTGATTCCAGACATCCAATTGTTCCCCCTCGGGGAATATCTCGAACATCGGATCGATCAGAAACCTATCCTCTGGCAACACGATTTCTTCCAATTCTTTCTTGAGCTGGCCGAGAGATTTGCAGAAGCCGTTGCGTTGGGCCAATTCGTTGACGAGAGCAATATTCGATTTGCGGTAGATCTTTTGCCACTGTTGGCGGCCTCGCAATGTTTTCAGAAACTCTTCCGCGGCGTCTAACAGCGGCCCGATATTCCGAACGAGCGAATGGAGATGAGCGGGTACTTTCTCGATCTTCAGTTTTGTTATTTCTTGTAGAGACAGCAAAATTCGCAAAAGAGGAAATCCCGAATGATGGTCCAGATCTTCGATTTTTTTTCGGGACATCAGATGCTGTATCAAGTCCGAAGGTCGAAGCATGCGGCCGTCGCTAGTCGGGGTCTCCACCCAATGGACAAATTCTTGCTTGAGCGTTTCCATACTTTCAAGATCCTTGATGCCTTTGGGGTGCAAATACGATCGGAGTTTTTTAATCATCTTTTTCGCGTCAACAGGAATGAGTGATGGCTCGACAGCAAATCTTTTGAGTTTCTTCCGGTGTTGCTCCAACACGCGCCGTCCTTCTTTCTCGCCCAAAAGGTCTAAATACACATCGAACATGATGCGCGGATCCAATCCCTCGCGAAAATTTGGAATTTCTAGAGCATGGAAAATTTCCATCGGTGAAACGTCAGTCCCCGTTTCCTTTGCTGTGCGCAATCGAGCCCAAACCATCGCGCGCGCGGTCACCTCTTGAATAATTTCAAAGTACCTTTGTTTATTGGGAATGCGCAAAGACGTTAGGCCATAGCGATGACCAAGCCCATCCACCATTTTCTGCGTGGCATCCGTTTCATGAAATTCCTGTCTCGCATCGATTTTTCTCAGCGCCTCGGCGATATCCCAATCCGACATCGCGTAGGCCCCATCCGGGCTGCGCTTGTTCGTGTTTTCTATTAGCGGGTCGACCAGCGCGTCTTTTTTTGCTCCCTCAATGCTGGCGGGTACTTGCTCTGCCTGCCGTTCCAAATCCACGTCTTTTTTAGCGGAATCATCCCCAATAGCACGAAATCGGAGCGCCTGCATATAGCGATTCCAAAGCGCAATCAGTTCGGCGTCCGATGCCTCGGATCGAGGCGCCAACTGCTCCCAGGCGAAGCTCCGCATGGGTGGCGCCATACAAAGACACAACGCCAGCCACAGCAGAATTATCTTTTTAAACACACTGCCGTTCTTGGTCATTCAAGCCGCCTCCTGCAATACATCCATCGCCCTCATCTTTTCCTCTTGTGACATCGCAGGCAATCCTCCACTATACGGTGCCCTAAAGCGCATCGTACCAGCCACACGCTCCATAAAAATCGAGGCATTGCCATCCTTCACGAGCATGTCCGACAAAGAGTTGTAGGTGAATCCTTGTGGCAATGGGTCGCCATCATCCATATTCCCTAATCGCTCCACTATCCATGTGGCTGGAATTATTTTGTTTTGGATCAATGCCTCGCGCGCGGTCTTTTCATCCACACCAAAGCGCTCGACGAGCGCGAAACGTAGCAATACCTCCCATGGCGCTAGCAATTCCTGTCGCCTGTCTGCCTCAGCAGCCAATCGCCGCAACAATAGCGCCAGCCGGGCCTGCGCCTTAGCAGGCGCCAAAGGACTAACCAGTTCGTACGCTACGCCCAAAAGCCCTTGAAGATCGGCTGTCGTGACTTGCGCATTGCTCTTGCCCATCAAAATCTCCACGCGGCTTGCAAAATCTTCTTCTCTGTTGGTCACATCGGGAAGCAACGCGAAGATCTTTTCCAGCGGCTCTTGATAAACACGGGGGAAATCCCGGCTCAGCAAGGCAGCAAGCCATCGCGCGTGATTCGCTACGCCCGGATAATCGATAAAACCTTTCAGGTCCCGGACCACGACATCAAGCAAATGCAAGCGTTCGGACTCGCGCGTAATCGATGGTATAGAACGAACAAAAAAGTCGAAGTCCGTATGATGATGATCCGTATCGGATGAAAACTCCCACGGCGCCTGGGCCAGCCGTTGGTAAAAAGCCCCGGGAAGACCACGCAGGGCAAGCAACGAAATCCTCGTGATAGTGGACAGATGGCCAATGTCCAACTTAGCGCCCATGCTAGCCACCGCCGCCAAAGCACGCGCGCGCAAATTTTTATCCGCATAGTTTTGCGCCATTTCTGCTAGGGCCGAAACTGCATCATCGTCTCTATGCTCCGCGAGACAATCTATAATTTTCGTCCTATTGGCATTGTCTTCATAGGCCAGCAAATCAACCAGTTCATGCGAGTTCAGCCCCTGATATATACGCTGCGCTTCCTTTCGCGCCTGCTTTGCCACTTCTTGATCTTTTTCTGCGATTTCCAACAAGGCCTGCGCTGTTCGCTTGTCCGGATATTTAGCGAGATCTTCAATCACCAACATGCGCATTTTGGGACCGCCACTCTTGAGAAGTTCAAAAAATATTTCTTGCGAGTTGGGATGCTCAATGAAATGGGCCATCGCACGCAGGTAATTCCTGACTTTATCGACCGTCACGCTCTCCGCGAGATGGACCAATCGCCCGTATTCTTCGAACATCTGATCAGACGGAGGGCTCTGCGAATCCAGCATGCTTATTACACATTCCAATAATTTCATGAGCACCATGTCGTTTTTTTCCGCAAGAGCCATGTCCACAACCTGCGACAGCATGCTCACGGGCGCGCATTGTTCCAACACTCCAGCCGCCACCAACCGCTCTTCCGGCATGGTCCGTGAAGTCTCCATCGCCATGAGCGCCTGGTGAACAAGCAAAGACAGGTTGTTCACCAAGCCCATTTTTTCCTTCAACACTTTAAGAATGTCGTCGCTACCCGCAACACTCGGTGTGTTTCCTTTGGCGTCCCCGATTGGCAAATTCAATCGAAGCATGCGGTATTCCATAGGGAGAAGTGGCTCCCAACGTATGGTGTAATTGATCTGATTCAAATCCTCAGGCTTGGTTTTTTTCTTGTCTATCAACGCCTGCTTTTGCATAGGGCTAAGCCCCACTAGCGGCATCGGCAACACGGGCATGGCCACCAGGGAACGCTTGCAACCATCTGCAATGACTGGAAAGAAAATCATCATCAGCGCTATGGCGTTACGGCGATAGCGCTCCATCCCCAGTGCATTATCGGGGAGACTAGCCTGATCCTTGTTTTCACGAAATTCCAGGTGAGATCGCACGTACAAGGCCCACAAAAAGACCTTCCAGGCATCGGGCCCCATGCCCGTGAGTTTTGAAATTTTATCGGGCGATTGCTTGTTTATGCCGCATAGGCCCTCAACAATCGTAGGCGTAAGATGAACCTGTGCATCCCAGCCCATCGTAAATTTTCTATCCCGCAAGGCCTCAAAAAATGCGGGTGCGCTTTTAGGCGTGATCATGGTGTTACTGGCCTTGATTGTCTCTTTCATAGCGAATTTTCCGTACAGCTCACCATATTTTCCCGGAATTCTCGAATGAAATCCAAAGCAGCTTTTTCCTGCTCCATGCGGTCGAGCATGGACTTGTCCAGTTTGCTTTCTGGGGCAAGATACGATGAGGCAGCCGAAAACGCGGTCAACGGCTGAAGGCATAGCGCCAACGCCAGTGTCCAGACAGACAATCTCTGCAAGTTAGAATACGTTCGCAAGCGTAACCTCCGCGTCTAAGTTAATTATAGCCAATAAGTTACGCTTTGTCAAGGCGCCAAAAAAATCCACCTTGGCTAGGTCATGGATTTATGTCAGAATTGGCCTATGGTGACAAAAGACGAAGTGATGGGTGTTATTAAGACGATTTTTGACCCCGAAATCCCTGTGAATATCTACGATTTGGGTTTGATTTACAGCATCGATTCCAAGCCGGAAGAAGTTTTAGTGCAAATGACGCTCACGACCCAGGGCTGCCCCTCCGCTCAGCAAATACCGGAAATGGTGCGCAGCAAAATTCAAACCATGCTGAACGTACCCAACGTGCGCGTCAACGTGGTTTGGGATCCCCCCTGGCACCCGTCCATGATCACCGAAGACGGAAAGAAAATTTTACAGATAAATCCAGAAACACCATAGCAGTAGTTTTGTCTTTGTTTTTTGCATTTTGTGACAGAATACAACAGGAGACCTCAGCAATGACCACAGCCCAAATCAGCAAAGATTCTACAATGGCGGATATTTTGGAACAATTCCCTAGCGCCCAGCGCGCTCTTTTCACACGCTATCACGTGGGAGGCTGCTCTAGCTGCGGCTTTCAGCCGTCGGACACCTTGGAAAGCGTCTGCAAAAGCCACAACATCTTGAACGTGGACGAAGTGATCGATCACATCAAATTGAGCGAAGACGTGGACAAGAAAATGCAGGTCAGCGCGAAAGACGCGGCAGATCTAATAAAGAAAAACCCCAACGCAAAGCTATTGGACGTGCGAACGGAAGAAGAGTATCGCCTCGCGCATATCGAAGGCGCCGCGCTCGTGACGCAGGATAATTTTGAACAATTCATGGCATGGCCGAAAGACACACAAATCTTCATTCACTGCCATCATGGCATACGCAGCATGGACGCCGCGTCGTACATGATCGGTCACGGCTTCAAAAACGTCCGTAGCATCACGGGCGGCATCGAAGCCTGGTCCACGGATGTGGACCCCAGCGTTCCGCGATACTAGCGATACCAAATATCAATTGTCATCCCGAGCGCGGCGAGGGATCTTGTTTGTAACCAATCGAGATCCTTCACTTCGTTCAGGATGACAGTTTTTCTCAGAATGACAGTTTCTGCGTTCATGATGACAATGTGCTAAAATCCCATTCATGAAAGCCCATCCTTTTCTTTCTGCAGGCACATGGAAATCCACTCCGCAAATACAAGCCATTGTCAATCCCTTCACGGGTAAGACGGTTCATGATGTTTACTTGGCCGACGGTGCAGCCGTAGAAGAATCTATAGCCGCTGCCTGCGAAGGAGCGTGCGCAATGGCTGCGCTGCCTGCTCACAAGCGCGCGGGGATACTCGAAGGCATAGCCGAAAGAATTCACGCGCATCAATCCGAGCTGGCTGGCATTATCACCAGCGAAACCGGTAAACCCATTACCGACACTCTCACCGAAGTCTCCCGCTCTGTCAGCACATTCCATTTCGCGGCCGGAGAAGCCCTGCGTCTGGGTGGCGAGACGATTCCCATGGACACCATGCCCATCGGCGAGGGTCGGCTTGCATTCACCCGGCGAGAACCGATCGGGCCGATACTGGGTATCACGCCTTTTAATTTTCCGCTCAATCTTTCGGCCCACAAACTCGCGCCGGCGATCGCGGCGGGCAACAGCATGATCTTGAAACCACCGCCGCAGTCGCCCAGGATAGTCTTGCGCCTCGGAGAAATTGCCCTGGAGGCGGGTCTCCCGCCGCAAGCGCTAAGCGTTCTCCCCTGCTCCAACGCTCTGGCCGAAACCATGGTGCGCGATGACCGCCTGCGCATGATCTCGTTTACGGGCAGCGCCAAAGTCGGTTGGTTTTTGAAAAGCATAGCGGGAAAGAAAAAAGTGCTGCTCGAATTGGGCGGCAACGCGGGCGTCGTAGTGGCAAAGGACGCGGATATCGCCTACGCGGTCAAACGATGCGTGCGCGGCGCCTTTGTGCATGCGGGGCAGACATGCATTTCCGTGCAACGTATTTTTGTTGCGAAGGAAATCTATGAAAACTTTGTGGAGGAATTTTTAAGTCAAATTCGGGCTCTAAAATCAGGCGACCCCGCGGACCCCGCAACTTTTCTCGGACCCATGATAGACAAAGTCGCGCTGGACAAAGCCGAACACTTTCTCAAGGAGGCCGTCTCCTGCGGAGCGCGCGTACTAACCGGTGGCCAACGCAAGAACCCGTTCTTTGAGCCGACAGTTTTGGAGAATGTGCCCGAGCAGTGCGCGCTGAGTTGCGAAGAGGCCTTCGCTCCACTAGTAACCGTGGAACCCTTCACCGATTTTACCCAGGCATTAAAAAACTTGAATCACTCGCATTATGGATTGCAGGCCGGGGTATTCACAGAAAATATCGGGTTGGCCATGAAAGCCGCTCGGGATATCGAAGCCGGGGCAGTGTTGATCAACGACATCCCCACCTATCGCGTGGACAACATGCCCTACGGGGGTATCAAAGACTCTGGATTCGGACGAGAAGGCTTGCGCTACGCGGTAGCGGAAATGACGGAAACAAAGCTGATCATTATCAATACCAGTCGGGGCTAAAGGCATATCCGGTTAACTCTAGTGCATACAAGATAT
>CAZOWS010000131.1:0-3395 GCA_964583365.1 uncultured Actinomycetota bacterium | reverse complement strand
TACTCGATTTCCGCGAGGCTCCCGGCATTGATACCCATTCTGTTCGCAAGGACGGACATGGATAATCCTTTGGACTTTCGAATGGCCCTTAAAGCGTGCCTTGAAAAGGTATTCTGCGTGGACTCGGAAAAAACCGTAGGTGGCGCTAGTGCCTCAGCGGATGGTTTGGCCAAGATCTTTTGATCCGGCAAGAACAAAACCAAAGCGATGGCTGCAAGCAATCGCTTCAATGATATTCTATTAGAAACGTGGTGGGCTATCATTGCATGACCATGCAATGAGCATACACGATAAAATACTGTTTGTCAAATACTTATAGGTGAATTGTAAGTTTGAGGACAGACATCGTAACCCCGAATTCCGAATTTACCGAAGCATTCGAGATCCTTCGCTTTCGGCTCAGGATGACAGTTTCCTACGTTTTTCTGAATTTCTTCTCGATTTTTTGCGCTACGTCTTTGAACGCGATGTCCGAGGCGTAGATTTTTTCGTACTCGCGTTTGGCCTCTTGGTCGCGGCCCATTTCTTCGTAGACGGTGGCTAACTCGTAGAGAATGTCTTTTTTGAAGGATGTCATTTCATGCACGGCCTCGCTGGCCGCGGCCAATTGTTCTATGGCCAAATCATATAAGTGTTTCTTGTGGAAACATTGACCGAGAAATTTCTGCGATTCCAAACGCTTGCTTGGATTTTTTACGGCTTGCTGAAGCTCTGCTATTGCTTCGTCCACTTGGCTAGCCGCCAGGAACAGTTCTCCGAGTTCAAAACGCAGTAAGAGATTTGTCGGGTATTGGGAGACTTGCGCTTTTTTGTCTTCGAGTAGGGTAGAACGGTATTTTCCCAGAAGGCCTTCCAAAGCGTCTCGCACGGACGCGTTGTCGGGATTTTCCAATAGGGCATGGCGTTTGAGCTCGATATCTCTGTCCATTTCTTCCAATTGAATATCCGTTAGTTCCCGGATGAGAAAAAAATCGGACGGCGCAGTTTTTAGCGCCTCGCGCAAAACCTCTTTGGCTTTGTCGAGATTGCCTTTGAGCCGATGGAGTTTTGCTATTTCGCGCAATGGTCCAAGGTCGGATGTATTGTTCTGACGCTTTGCATTTAGCACCTCGAGCATGTCGTCGATGTCGGAAGAGCTTTTGACCAAACGATCTTTTTGCTCTAAAAATTTCGCCTGGCGCTCGTCGCGGATTTTGTCGCGATAGGAAAGCGTGTCGCTCCAACCGCCCTTCTCGATGGTTTGAATCGCCGCGATCTTGCGCAGTTCACCGGTAACACGCGTGTCGGTCGGATGGAGCTCGGCGAGCATTTCGTAAGCATCTCGCGCATCGTCCCAGCGGCTATCCTGGCTGTGCAGGCGCGCCATTTCCCACAACGGAATAGGATCCCGAGGGTGGATGTTGCGCCACACGCGATATGCGTTCAACGCGGCTTCTTTCCATCCGGCCCGCTCGAGGCATTCCGCGAGTTCGCGATGAAAGAGCGCGCATAGCGGAGCGAGCGCGAGGCATTCTTCCCATGCCTGTATTGCACCCAACCAGTCTTGCTTGAACATTTTAAATCGGCCGATCACAAAGGGCTTCGCCGCGAGCATGTATCCTTTGATCTTATCGCCCATGGAAAGTGACCTTCCCCGCCGCGCCTGCCAGGAGGCCATGTGCAGCTTGAAACGGACGGGATGATATTCGGGATTGGCGTCTAACACCGAACGGTAGAGCATGATCGCGTAGTCATAATTATGGGAATCGAAGGCTTGTTCGGCCTTGGCGAAGAGTTCCAGACTTTTTGGCGAAAGTGGGGGCATAGGTGTTTTGTGGGCAAGATCTTACCAATCACTTCGTGTTCGGGCAAGCGCGTGATACAATCAAAAAAAATAGGATGTTGCAATGATTCGACCCATAGCAAAAATACCCGATGCGATTTTGAGAAAAAAGGCGAAGCCGGTAGCTCAAATCACCGACGAGATTCGTGCGCTCGTAGAGGATATGAGAGACACGATGTACGACGAGCCGGGCTGCGGGATCGCTGCGCCCCAAATCGGCGTTTCGCTGCGCGTGATAGCCTGGGATTCGCCCGAAAACGAAGATGGTTTTCAGGTGCTTGTTAATCCAAGAATAGTTAAAGCGGAAGGTAGCCAGAAAGGGTCGGAGGGCTGCTTGAGCGTTCCGGGAGTTACGGGGAATGTTGTGCGAGCCACGGCCATTCAAGTGGAAGGCATGGGCATGGACGGGGGGCGTGTCTCGCTTTCTTTGACGGATTTTACCGCGCGCATCCTTCAGCATGAAACCGATCATGTGAACGGGCTTCTCTACATTGATCGCATGAGTTTGGCCGAGCGTTCGTTGGTGGAAAAGAGACTGAAGAAACTTCGCGACGCGGCACCCTTGTTATGACGTCTCTCGCCAACCCAAGCTTTTGGGCCAGCCTTTGGAAATCCGCCACGAGCTTTCAGTTTTACCGCGATATACAGGGTCAAACTTTTCGTTGCACGATGCGCTACGTTTTTATCTTGGCTGCGATTCTCAGTTTATTGATCAGTGCGCGGTTGTTTCTGGATATCGAGAAATCGCTGGAAGCTTGGGCATCATGGATTTCAGCGACGATTCCGGATATTCGCATCGAGAAGGGCATCACCCTCATGCCGGCCGGAGGGCCCAAGACCATAGCCGATGATCGCGCTATACTGGTCGTGAATCCCGAGGAGAAGGATGCAAAGATTCCGGATAAATTCCGAGCTGGACTGATTTTGGGGCGGGACAAGATGCTCCTAAAATGGAATCAAGTCTCTGGCCCGGTGGGAGAGCCTTCGCGGTTGGAACAATTTATTTACGCGATTGCGTACACAGCTTACGCTACGCAGCCCGGCGGGTTTAAGGGCAACGTGTTTGATTTGTCGGGGGTGCAGTCGCTCACGGTGAATCCGAAAAACGTCGCGCGATGGAAAGTGTTGGCCGTGCGGCTTATTGGTCTGACGTTGCCCTTTGTGTATTTTATTTTTTATCTCGTGGGGAAATTGGCGCAGGCATTGTTTTTTAGCGTGGTGCTGTCGTACGCCACGCGATCTCCGCAAGGCGAGCGCATGCCGTATTCCGGGATATTGAATCTGTCGCTCTACGCGTTGACGCCGCCGATGCTATTCAGCGCGCTGATGCAGATACTGGGCGTCAAGGTCCCTCACTTCGATTGGGTTTTTCTTGGCATGTACGTCGCTTTTCTGATGGGTGCGATGCACAATTGCACTAAAATTCCCGCCCGCGAGGAAGAGCGATCGGACTCGTGGATGGGTTATTGAATGGCATTCCGCATCGTTTTTTTTGGCACTCCGGATTTTGCCTCCGTTAGTTTGCGAAAATTGCTGGAATCCGGCGCGACGATTTCTGGTGTTCTCACTGCAC
>CAZOWS010000130.1:0-4002 GCA_964583365.1 uncultured Actinomycetota bacterium | reverse complement strand
TTCGCTGGAACCCTTTCGTGTGGAGAAAAATTTGCCCGCGGAGGCCGAACTGGCCATCGGCATCACCGTGGATACGAGCGGCAGCATGAGCGGAGTGAAGGAAACGATAAAGCAGATGACGCGCTATTATCTGGCCGTCTTTCACATGGCGCGCGCGGCTGTCAAGGGAAGAAAGCGCGTGGATTATTCCTACAGCCGTATCGAAGACCGTTTTATTCCTCAAATTCCTTTCGGCAAAGCTACCACCGAGGGCGAGCTTTCTTATTACACGGACCAGATCGTGATGGGTGGAGGTGGTATACACGGCGTGGAAGCCGTGAAGGGAATTATCGAGAAATACGAAAAAGTGCCGCTGCAGAACAAATTGGAAATCATATTCACGGATGGCCAGGACACGGGGGCACCGCGCGCGGAATTGGCGCAATGGCTGGCCAAAGCGCGTGAAAAAGGCATAGACATCGTTGCGATAGGATTGGACGACCCTGGCATAGACGAGTTTGACAAATACATATCGCTGAGCACAAAGACGCCGAGCCTCGAGTTGCTCACGCATATTTTGATGCAGCTCGCGCGCATGAAGGTTTCGGGACAGGGAAAGATGCTGGAGCTCGGTGACCTGGGGCCCAAGATGGGTCTGGCGGCCGCGCGACAGCATGAGTCCGCGGAGAATGCCGCGCTTGTGATCAGCATGATTATGGAGGCTAGCACTTTGGCGCCCGTCTCTTCTTTTGCTCACGCTGAAAAAGCGCAGGTAAAACCAGCCGCCTGGGAGCCTTTTGCCCGTGACTTGGCGCAAATATGGCGGAAATTTCCGAATTCCTTTGACGCCGTGCATTTTAAGAACGCGATTCTCGCTGTGGTTTATAAAGCCGGTGAGGCCGGTATCAATATTGATCCGCATGCTGAAATTCTTGATGCATCGGCCCGCATCGTCTCGCTGGTGATGCGTATCCCGCATGCGGACGGGTCGCTGGAAATCGGAAGACTAATTCTATTGCGACACGGCATAGGGTACACAGAGGCCATACGGCGTGCGTCCTCCGCGTTGCCAGGGGCTGTAACTTCCTCTTGGTTTTTTCTGATATCCGAGCGCGAGTATGGCCGATTGTCGAGTGCATTCCCGTGCGAGACACATTTCCGTTTCCCGCTGCTCGTGAGAGAAATGCTCATCAAGCATTTAACGGAGTTTCAGAAAAAAGAAGGTTTTCCAGATCCCTCGTTGAATGTTCGGGCGCTGTTCGAAAGCGGGGAGATATTTTTAATCATGAAAAACGAGATGAGAACGGGGCTGCCTTTTTGGCGCTTTCTCAAGCGATCTCTCGGACGGTCCGGCCTTAGCCTCGTGGATGAGATAGCCGAGACCATCGCCACCGACGGAAATCTCTTTGCAGATACCGCCACACTACAGGCAGAGATTCAGTTCGAAGAAAATATTTATTCGCTATTGAAGCAACACGCGCAAGTTGTTGAGGAATTAGAAAATATGCTGAAACAGCGCGTGGGACATGCGGTGCTGTTAAATTGGCGCATGCATCTGGAGGTGCTATACGGCCGGTTTAAGACCGAAAGAGAGTTTTTCGAGCGATTGATCGCATGCTATTTCAGGGGATTGATTTCATTGGACTTGCAGGACCCTCGCATACAAATCGGAAAATTGGAAAATTTACTGCGCGAAGACATAGAAGGCAAGGCTGGGGATCTCATTTCTCGGGAACTGGGAGATATTGCAGCCACCATCAGTGCATCGATCCCCACATTTCCGGCAGTGCGCGGGTTCAGAAATTGGCACATAGGATTTCGCAACGGCTGTTTCGATGGAGTATTGCAAAGTCATATAGCGGAAAGTTTAGCGACGCTTGCCGATGAAAGACCTGAGGCAAAGAACGACGGTACCTGGGCAAGCCAATCTGCGGTGGAACGCGATCCGATGGCTTTTCTCTCGGCATCTCACTCGTATCATCGTGCGATCGCTGTGGAAGTATTGCGCGAGATGCGTGATCCAGGTGCACGGGACGCAGTCATAGGGCGACTATCCGACAAACATTGGATTGTCCGCCGTTCGGCTGCTTATGCGCTTGCGAGGCTTGGTGATGCGAGTGTATTACCACTTTTGAGAACGGCGTTAGAGGATAGAGTGCCAGAAGTACGCGTCGCGGCCGCCTATGCGCTCGGCGAATTAGGAGATGCAGATGCAGCAAAGTGGCTCGAACAAATAGTTGCTTCCTCGGGACTGCGGGATGATGTGCGCCAAGCGACAGCTATGGCCCTGGCACGGTTGGGGCAAAGCGGCGTGAATCCTTTGGTGAGATTGCTTCAGGACGGCGGGTCTTTTACACGCGAGCTGGCCGAAAAGGCCGTTGCTTCTATTACGGATATCTCTGCAGCGCCGGCGCTCCATTCATTGGTCAAATCCGATGAAACGGGCACCCATATGGCTGCGGCGCTAGCGCTCGCAAAAATGGGCGATGCGCGCATGACGCGCGTTCTGTACCACGCTGTTCCGAACATCATGGGGTCTTCAGCACAAATCGAATCGTTGGCAATGGCTCTAGCGGCCATCGGATATCCGGCTGTACCCGTCATGAATCTCTGGCTTCGCTCACAACGTGCCACGCCCGAGCTAAAAAAATATCTCTCTATCGCTGCGGAAAAAGTGGGGGACCCAAGGGCAACCGAGGGCTTGTGCGAGGCATTGCAATCGCCCAATGCGGATACCTTGGTCGCTGCGCTGAATGCCTTGCATGTTTGCGGGGATGTGCGAGCCGTGCCGTCCTTGCATAATTTATTGTCAATACATTTTGCTCATATGCAAAACCCAGCCGCCGAAGCCATCACCGCGATCACGATGCGCGAGGCGGAGCGTGAGGAGACGCCGGAGCCCATCCCATTCCTCATGACCGAGGACACAAGAGAATATTTAGCCGCCTTCATGGAACGGTGGAAAAACTTTCTGAGTTTTGATGCCATCACGGTGGAGGAAATATTGGCAGGGCGCGGTATCGAGCGATTGGATGCGGCGTTCCGGTCTTCGTGGAGAAGATTCAACCCCTACATGATCGACTATCACATGGCGGCTCTGACGATGTCCATGTACAAGACCATGGCGGAGTTTCAGAGCAAAATGGATGCAGTGCTGTGCGAGAACATGCAAGAGGTGCATGAAATCGGCCGCGTTTTGAGCGAGCGGCTGGGTCCGAAACGTTTTACGAAGATGCGGGTCACGCTCGAAAAAGCATTTGGCACGCGGCGTAACGAGGAAGAATTTTTGCGGGCGTTTTTGCTGCTCTATTTCAAGGGACTCTTTATTCCCGAGTGCCTGACCGGCCAAGTCAAGGATGTGCTTTATCCCATCTTGAAAGAAAAGAAAGGGACGCTGGACAATACGTTGATCAACCCGTTTGAAATCTGGGCCGACAAGGCCACGCGATCTCTGGCGAGAAGAGTGCGCCACCTAGCTATCGAGGACCCGTTCTTGCGCTCGGCCTATTTGGGGCGATACGCGCTTTCTGATGGGGATGTGGCCAAGTCTGGCGATACCGCGCAATGGATCGCTAAGCTTCGTGATACCACGCAAGGCACGGCGACACGTCTTGCAGCGGCCGTATTGCTCGGCGCACGCGGTGATGATGCGAGTGTGCGTGCCCTATGGGCCATTATCATTCCATCGCTCCCCGGTGAAGATAAAGTGGTGACGCGCGCGGCGGCATTGGCCTTGGGAGAAATAGGCGATGAGCGCGTCGTGCCGGCCCTGTTCGCGAGACTGGAAGATGGAGACATGCTGGTTCGCCGCGACATGGGAAGGGCCTTGGGCACGATAGGCGGACCAACGGTGCGCAAGCAATTACAGGATATGCTGATCAGTACATCAAAAGCAAAAATCGAGAACATTGGAGGTCTCGGAGTGCTGATTGCCATGCAATGGATGGCCGATCTCGAAACCGTACCTGAATTGACCGCTTGGATAAGGGCTGACCAGCACGCAAGTAGCCAAATGGATGCGGC
>CAZOWS010000129.1:0-3809 GCA_964583365.1 uncultured Actinomycetota bacterium | reverse complement strand
AATACGTAATCCGCCTGATCATCCAGTATCCATCGCCCCGCATGCGCGATGCTGTGAGCGCCCGTGGCGCATGCGCTCACAAGAGAAATGCAAGGACCACATGCGCCGGTAGCGCGCATCACCGCGGTATTGGCTGCGGTGTGAGAAAAATCTTCCATCGTGCTTGCATCCGGGCTCCGTTCCAAAGCCTTTTCTAGCGCGAGCAAATTCCCTTTGCTGTTCCCCAGGCAAACGCCCAATCGCTCCGATCGCAATTGCCTCGTATCCAGTCCCGCATGCTGCAACGCCGCGACAGAAGCCTCCACGGCAAATTGAACGCTGCGCTTTGCATCGTTGGGAAACTCCCCAGTGACCCGCGCCACGGCTCGCCCGTTGTCTCGCGTGATGCCACTTTCACCGCGCAGAACCCTTTTCCACACTTGCGCCAAATCCAGGCCAAGCGGCGTTACGAGCCCCATGCCCGTAATAACAATGCGATCCCCATCCGCTACGGTCATACGATGCGCGCATCTAAGTTAAGAACTTGGCCAGATATGCCGGTGTTTTGGCACAACGCAACAATCGCACGCGCGGTGTCGCGCGGGTCAGTCCACCGGCCCAACACGTTGTTGGCCTTTGCAGCCCGCTGCATCTCTTTGGGCACGTTGCGCCCCATCTCGGTCATCATGAATCCCGGCAAAACAACATTCACGGTGATGCGATACTCCCCCAATTCTCTAGCCGCGCTCTTTGCCAACCCCATCAAGCCGGCCTTCGCGGCCGCGTAATTGCATTCGCCTGCAACTCCCTGCAACCCCAGAATGGATCCGATATAAACGATGGCGCCGCACTTGCTTTTTTTCATGACGCGCGCGGCGGCCTGCGTGCAAAGAAACGCGCCTTTCAAATGCACGCGCAGAACATCGTCAAATTTCTCGGGAATAAGGCGAGGGATCAACGCGGGCGAGGTATTGCCAGCAGCATGAACAAGCACATCCAACCGCCCATACCGCCGTACAATCTTGTCAAAAAAGCAGCGGACTTCAATGCCACTCGCTATATCGGCGCCAAAAGCATCGGCCGTACCGCCGAGCCCGCGTATGCGTTGGACAAGTCGTTCGGCTTCTTTCTGACTGGAATGAAAGTGCACGGCCACCGCGTAACCCGATTGGGCAAAGCGAAGCGCTAATTCTCTACCCAGGCCTCCCGTAGCACCCGTGACCAAAGCGACAGGCATTCTTTTATTGTCAACCATACGTGAGAAATTATCTTAACAATCAGAGCGAACCAGAGCAACAGTTTAGCACCCTCCCCCTTGATGGGGGAGGGCTGGGGTGGGGGTGCGAAGGCTGCTGGCGGTCCAAACCACCTTGCCTCGTATCATCGTCAAGGTCACTTCACCGCGATGTTGCAGAGCTTCTTCCAGAGGATGTTTGGTGCGCGAGACAGGAATGACAATCAAATCCGCGTCGTAGCCGGGTTTGATTTTTCCGCTGTGGGCAAGTCCCAACGCACGCGCGCCATGCACGGTGGCCATATCCCACAAGGTCTCTAGAGCAACACGTGGATACACTTTGCGGGCTTGGCGCAATTCCTCAAACATGTTCAACGCGTCGTTGCTGGCCAAACTATCCGTCCCCATCGCCACGCAATAGCCTTTGTGAAGAAATATATCCAGCGCAAATCGCGGATGCCGGAAATAGGCATGGCTTTTGGGGCAATGGACGATATGCGCTCGCGCACGAGGCAACTTTTTCCAATCTTGCGGACGCAAACAATTCATGTGAACAGCAACAGTTGGCGATAAAAATAATCCGCATCCGTGTAAATAGGTAAATAATTCTTTCCCGGCTATCGAAGAGACCTGACCCGTCTTCTTCGTGATCCATTGGCCCAGCGCATTGTCGCCAGCGCGCGCCAGCGCAACTTCTTCCCTGCTTTCTGCGATATGCATGGACAAAGGGATACGACGGGATGTCGCCCATGCAACAATGTCAAGCAAAAGATTCTCGTTCACCGAATATGGCGCATGCGGAGCGACTCCAAAGCGCAGGGCTCCTCTTGGATATAACTTTGCGCGCTTTTTTAAGTCCGCCCGTTTTGGCCCAGCCGCCTCCGCATCCAAACCTATGACTTCATGAAAAACAATTCCCCGGAGCGGACTTGCAACCAAAGCCTTGGGCAAGCCTTCTCCGCCGTAATAATCACCGACCGCAATAGTGCCATGCGCAAGACTATCACGGACACCCCGGCAAATGCTGGCTTGCGTCGCGCCCGACGGGCGGGATTGCTTCCACTTGCTGATCGCGTCCACCCACGCGGTAAAATCCGGATGGGGAGGTTTGGAAAAACTTTCATCGGTGAACTCCAAATGCGTGTGCGCATTCACGAAACCCGGCAATAGGCCTGCGCCGGGAAGCTCTATGATTTTTACTTTGCGGTCAAGCCGAGAAGGAGAAACGATGGAAACAATTTTGCCGTCGCGTACAACGAGGGCCTTGCCTTCCACCCATCGGCGATTGCCGAGAAAAAGTCGCTGGGGAAAAAGAGCAAACATGGAAGAGGAGCTGGACACACAGTCATCAGGCTGCTACGGCAGTTTGATCCAATCATGCCATTCGGGCCCCAGCTGGCTCGCATGTTTGTACTGGTCCATCGCGTGCTGGCAATTGCAATGCGTTTTGGAGCCCGGCAAAGCGCTAAAGGAATCCAAAATGATTTTTGGTAATTTGGTCACCGCGTTTTGCACAATCTTTCCTTCCTCCTCGGTGTTGAGGCCCTCGAAAAGTACGCCCGCGTGATACTCGCTTTGACGCACGCCCTCGGCATAGTTGCAAATGTAGCAAACCGGCAAATAACACATCTCCAATTCCCGTGCGAGAAAACACTCGGGCGCCACGGTCATCCCCACGACGTCTCCGCCAAAGCTCGCGTATTTGCGGATTTCCGCGGGCGTCTCGAGGCGTGGGCCTTGCGTGCAAATGTAGGTGCCCCCGCTCTTGTATTTGTGCTTGAGCTTTTTGAGCGTCTTGTCCAAGACCTCGCTCATGCGCGGGCAGAAAACAGAATTTTGACGCAGCAATCCGGCCCCGCGTCCTTCAAAAAAGGACGACTCTCTACCATGCGTTTCGTCGATCAAATCGTCGGGAAGAAAATATTGCCCCATTTTCAATAGCGTATTGATCGCGCCTGGCCCCGACCAGGCGAGGATTTGCTTGGCCCCCAGCTCCTTCAACGCGTAGATATTCGCGCGATAATTGACGTAGGGAGCAGAGATATCATGGCTGTATTCTCCGTGGCGGGACATGAACATGAAGCGCACGTCATTTTGAAACACCAAATAGATGGGTTGGCTTTCGCCGTACGGCGTATGAATCTCGCGCAGGCGTTCCATCTCGAAGGCCCCGTTGGCCAACAGATAGTAGGCGCCGCCTCCACCGATAACCGCATTTTCGCATTCCATGGCGTTAGGACTCCCAGGGTCCCTGAGAGCAAAACGCAGGAACAATGGGGGCAATTGGGGGTAATTGGGGACATGACCCAATTTCGTATTTGAAATTGGGATCGTGTCCCCAATTACCCCCGGATTCCGGTATCAACCGATACTGCATATCTCTTTGACGCGGCGTAAACCCCGCGTCGGAAATAATGCGCCGCATTTCTTCGGTCGTCATCGTGTTGGTCACACCGGCGGCGCGCACGACATTTTCTTCGATCATGATGCTGCCCAGATCGTTGGCCCCGAATCGCAGCCCCGTTTGCCCGACTTTCTTTCCTTGCGTAAGCCAGGACGATTGCACGTTGGCGAAATTATCCAGCATGAGCCGACT
>CAZOWS010000128.1:0-6643 GCA_964583365.1 uncultured Actinomycetota bacterium | reverse complement strand
CTATTTCACGTCAATATGGAGGGCGTGTACCTGTTTTTGCGCGTGCACGCTGATTTCAGATGCATGAAAAAATAAATTAGGGACACGCACCCAATTCAAAATACTGAATTGGGGCATGTCCCTAATTTATTTTTTCATCTTCCTTAGAACTCTTTTTTCCCACCAGGTGAGGCTGTGAATTCCTTCTCGGGCGATTTTTTCTAGTATCGGGTCAATGCGTCGGCGAATGTATTCCTCGCGGGTTTCCACTTTCCTGCTGGTCCGTTGCCCGTCGCGAAACAGAGCTCCCCAGCGATACCGGCTTCGCACCAACACAAAACCTATCGGAATACCCGCCAGCGACGCGTAGCGCGCGATATCCGCGTATCGGCCTTCCATCAGCCCAAACCACGCGATACCGCCAAAAATCATCACAAGAAATTTCGCCTTGATTTGCAGGGGAAGCACAAAAAAAAGAAGCAATGTCACGATTCTCTGCGGAAACAACAGGCCGTAGGCCGTCAAGATAGCAAAGATGGCTCCGCCGGGTCCCAGGATAGGTATCCCGGAGCTCGGGGCCAAGATCACCGCGACAATATTGGACGAAACGCCGCAGACCAAATAGAACAGGATAAATTTTGCGCCCCTACCCAAAGCCAATTGCACGTCGGGCGCGAAAAACCACAAGACTAACAAATCCATGAGAAGCGACCAGAGGCCGTTGTGCAGGAAAAGTCCGGTGAGAGGCTGCCAAAACATCCCGACTTGCGTGACGCCCGCGGGAATCAATCCGAAGAGCGCTACGAAGCCATTGCCCGGTAGCAACAATTGCAGAAAATAGACACCGACATTGCACAACAAAAGCGCGATGATGACGGGCGTTAATTGTTGGCCGAAGCCATCAAAATAGCTCCGACGTTCCGAGGTGTCAAAATCGTTCATTCGATCAGAAAGAAGAATTCAGAGAGGAGATATGCGATGTCAGGCGATTGGGCGAAAGGCCGGTGGTGGGTCCTTCTCCATCGTGCATGCCCTGCTCGGGTGGTGGCTCTACATCAGGCAAAATATTGGGTGGCTCCGGTGCCTCCGATGGTATGGCGTACGCGCCCATGTTACGGAATTTCTCGTAACGATGCGCAAGAATTTCCTGTGTGTTCAACGCGTACATTTCAGTCAGATGTCTCAACAGGGCTGCCTTTAGGTTTGCACCCGTAATTACAGGGTCCCTATGCGCGCCGCCCATCGGCTCGGGTACAACTTCATCCACTATGCCGAGCTCCAGCAAGTCCTGCCCCGTCAGCTTCAATGCTGCGGCCGCATCTTGCGAGCGCTTCCGGTCTTTCCATAATATTGCCGAACAGCCTTCGGGAGAAATAACGGAATAGTAGGAATTTTGCAGCATCAAGATACGGTCTCCGACGCCGATCCCGAGCGCACCGCCGCTACCGCCCTCGCCGATGACAATAACGATTATCGGCACGCGCAAACCCATCATTTCGCGCAAATTGACCGCAATGGCCTCCGCCTGCCCTCGTTCCTCGGCCCCGATACCGGGATAAGCACCGGGTGTATCAATAAAGGTCACGATGGGGAACGCGAATTTGTCTGCTATTTTCATCAGGCGCAATGCCTTGCGATAGCCTTCGGGGTGCGCGCTGCCAAAATTACGCATGAGATTTTCTTTGGTGTCTCGGCCCTTCTGATGGCCCATTATCATCAATTTGTGCTCGCCCATGCGCGCCAAGCCGCCCACGAGGGCCTTGTCGTCGCCGAAGTGACGGTCGCCGTGCAATTCCACGTATTCGTCCATGAGCATCTTCACGTAGTCCAGGAAATACGGCCGGCTCGGGTGACGCGCGATTTGCACGCGCTGCCAGGCCGTTAAATTGCTGTAGACCTCTTGTTTGATTAGCGCCGCGCGCTCCTCGAGTTGTCTGATTTCCTCGCTCACGTCCATGTTCTGCGAGGAGGAAAATTTGCGCAACTCTTCTATCTTTTTTTCCAACTCGGTGATGGGTTTTTCAAATGGCAGTCCGTTCATGCGCGTGGTCGTTTAGTCCACTACTTTTACGGTTGTTCCCACGTCCACGATCTTGAACAACTCTTCCACTTCTTCGTTGAGCAATCGCACGCAACCCGAGCTGCTTTGCTTGCCGATAGTATCGGGCTCCCAGGTTCCGTGAATGCCATAACCTGTCAAATTAATGCCCATCCAACGCGTGCCCAGCAAATTCCCTTTGTCGCCGAACGGCACCATGCCACCGCCAGGCCTGTACCATGGCGGATTGACCATTTTATTGGTGATTTTATAATCTCCAACGGGCGTGCTATTGGAGCGGCCTGTGCCTACGGAATATATTTTGAATAGCTCGCCGTTGCACGAGAGCGTCAACGTATTGCGGGACTTGCTCACGAGCGTGCTGTACTTGCCCTTGTCGATTTTAAGCAAATTCCCCTTGCGAATTTTATTGTTGGTCAGGCCGTTGGCTGCGCGAATCAGATCCGAGGTGGTCCCAAATTTCCTTGCGATGCTCTCCAGTTTATCGTTCGCCACAACGGTGTATTGAAAGCTGTTCGGCGTGGGCGTGGCGGAAAAAAGCAACGCTACATTGACCTTTCCATACTCTCCGTACACTTCGGCAATCAAATTGCTATCCGGGTAGCGCTCGATAATGGTTCGCAGCAATTCTCTGCTTTCCAGTAAATGCCCTTTTTCCAGATTGGCTTTTGCCATCATGAACAGAGCATCATCCGCGACGGAGGACGTGGCGTACTTGGATGTAACCTCGGAGAATTCCTTCAATGCGTCTAGGATGTTGCCATCGAAGTACAGGGCGCTGCCCAGGTAATATTTGCCACGGGCTTTATCCGCATCGTTGCCAGCGCGATCCAGAAATGCATGCGCGTACTCTATGTTCTTGGGATTTTGCTCGGACGAAATCGTGAGCTGGCAGAGATTCCCAAGGGATTCGAAACCTTCGGATGAGCTCGGGCGCTTTCGGTAAACCTGTTCGAATAGATCCGTCGCCTGCTGCACGTTGCCCTTGCGCAATGCGTCTTTGGCTTCCTGAAATCGTTTTTGAAGAGCGAGGGTGTTTAGATAAAACACGCCGCTCGCCCCACCGACGATGAGAGCTGCCACGGCCAATGCCCACAGAATCTTTTTACCCATGCCACTCCTCCTATGTCTGTAATTCTGTCATCCTGAGCGTAGCGAAGGATGACAATAAGTTTGCCAACAAACTACTAAAGTTGATGCGGCTCTAGAGCTGCCGGCTTTTGCTTGTGACCGTGATGCTGCTTCAATAGCTCTTCCCAAAGACCCGTCAACAGATACAAAAGAAAACAAAGAAACAAGAAGATTTCCAGATGGAACAAAACCAGCGCGGCTGCGCCGACGACCAACACAAGATTGCGAAAGGGCTTGGCGGTAAAGGTATTGATGGATTTAAACGCGGGATAACGGACATTGCTTACCATGAGGGCCGCGACGACGATGAGCAAGAAGGGCAAAAACTTGCTCAACACGATTTCCGGATAAATATCCGGAATTTCTCTTTCAAGAATGAGCGTCGTGGCTATCATGCCTGCGGCCGCCGGACTTGGGAGTCCCATGAAATAACGTTTTTCAGTAGGAGTGCTGACAGTGTTGTAACGCGCTAGGCGCAGAGCAGCGCAAGCGGTATAGAGAAAAGCTACTGCTATTCCCACGCGCCCCATAGGTTGTCCAAACAACGTATAGACGAGAATGGCTGGCGCAATACCGAACGAGACCATGTCGCAAAGAGAATCGTATTCCACGCCGAATTGGCTGGATGTTTTTTGCAGGCGCGCGATTTGACCGTCGAAAAAATCAAAGACCATCGCGATCAGTATCAGCCACGCGGCAGCCAGATAGTCGCCTTGCAGAGATCGAATCAACGAAAGGAAGCCGCAGAAAAGGTTTCCTGTGGTCACGATATTGGGCAACAGTGGAATTTTTTTCATGGTTTATTGCCTGTTTCCTAAAATGGTCAAGCCCCCCGCGACGCGCTGCCCCACGCGCACGCTAAGAGTGCATTCCATGGGCAGATAAATCTCGACGCGCGAGCCGAATTTTATCATGCCTAGGATTTCTCCGGAAGTCAGAGTATCGGAAACTTTCTTAAACAAAACAATGCGCCTCGCAACGGCACCTGCGATCTGGCGCACAAGAATATTTCCCAGCGCAGAAGAAATACCGATGCGCTGATTCTCGTTCTCGTCGGAGGCCTTGGGTTCAAAGGCCCAGTGAAACTTCCCCGGCATGTAACGAACCCACTCCACAACGCCCTCCACGGGCGCATAATTCATGTGCACGTCCAAAATGGAAAGAAAGATCGAAACGCGCTTGCAGCGCCGGCGAAGGAACTCTGTCTCCTCTACCTCGTCTATGCCCACCACTTTGCCGTCCGCAGGGGAAAGGATGATGCCCTTGCCTTGGGGAGGCACACGCTTGGGGACGCGAAAAAAGAGCGCGCAAGCCACGCCTAGAATAATTGCAACCAACGCAATTATAAAGCTTAACGGAATAAGCAGAAGGGCGAGAACTGCGAAACCGAAAAACCAGCGTATTCCCTCTTTGGCTATGCTAAACGGAAGAACCATAGCGCATGATTGTAAGCGATAGGCCCAGCGGGTCAACAGAAATAGGGGAAATAGGGGGACAGCTCACCTATTTCCGCTACGCCTTCCGGCGCCGGAATCCGAAACCTGGATTGTCCTTCAAGAGCGGATGATTATCCAATATCTTTAGAGCTGCGTGCTCGCCGCGAAAAATCATGCGGTTGATGTTGTCGAAGCTGAACAGCTCGTTGTCTGTCAGGTCCGGCTCGATTAGGATCAAAGGTTTGGCACAGGCATGAATCTGATTCACGACCATCGCGCGAATCATCATCGTGTTGGTGCGCAGTATGGTCCCCACTATCCCGCCTTCATGTTCTATATCCCAGCGATGAGGAAACGCCTTGAAACGTGGAATCGCGGCGATGATCAGGTCCGGATCGCGGCTCTCGGCAAAACGAATCGGTAAATTGTCCACGACACCTCCGTCCGTGTAATAGGCGTCGCCGATTTTCTTAGGCGAAAAAACGCCAGGAATTGCGCAGGATGCATAGACGGCATCGTGCACGGGCACGTCGTCGTAGCCAGGTGTGCCGAAGAAAACATTTCTTCCCGTCACGAGGTCCACCGAATTAATAAAAAAAGGTTTTGGCAATTTCCTGAAGTCGTCTATCGGCGTTATTTGACGCAGGAATTCGGCGAGGCGGTCGCCCTTAAAGACACTGCGGGCATGCGTCTGATAAAGCAACAGCTCGGCCAGATTCAAATCCAGAAAGTCTTTTTTGGATACGGGCAGCGCGATTTTGGCCATGCCCGCGCTGTTGACGCCCGAGGCGGCCAGCATCGCGATCATCCCCCCCATACTGGTTCCCACGTATTCTGAAATCTCTATGCCGCGGGATTCCAGTACGCGCAGAACACCAATGTACGACAGGCATTTGGTCCCACCTCCGCCCAGCACGAGAATAATTTTTTTCTTTTTCTTGTCGCTCATGCTCAAGTTACTACTGTTTTTAAGATTTCACAGCCGGTATCGGTTTGAATTTCAAACTGCTCTAGAGACGCAGGCAAAAATAGAAAATCTCCGCGCGTGAAGGCCATGGACTCCTCGGAGAGTCCCTGCGGGCAAATTTCACCTTTTCCCGAGGCGATGAAATACACCGAGAATCTATCGCCCGAGCAAGTGTCCTGATAAAAGATCGGTACGGTAATTTTTTCCACGGTGAAATAATCGCATGTGACCAGAAGCCTCTCCTCCACATCGGTTTTCTTGGTAAGTATGGGGTTGACCAACGCTTCCTCGTCGTCGTAGAACTCTATCACTTCCAAGGCCTTTTCCACGTGCAGTGGGCGCTTGTGATGGCCCGGGCCTACCCTGTTCCAATCGTGCAAGCGGTACGTTACGTCGGAATTTTCCTGCACTTCCAAGAGCACCATCGATCCCATGGTCCCGTGCACACGCCCGGGTGGGACATAGATGGTGTTGCCAGCAGCCACCGGAATGGTTTGAATGCATTCTTGAATTTGGCCGTTGGCCAGAAAGACGGGCAAGTTTTCCGGATTGACCCAGTCCTTCAAACCCGAAATGACTTTCGCATCCGGCGCGGCCCACAGAATATGCCACATCTCCGTTTTTCCCCATTGCCCGCCTTCCATTTCTTCGGCCTGCCCGTCATGCGGGTGTACTTGCACGGAGATCGGCTCGTTGGCATCTATCAATTTGAATAACAATGGGAAGCGATCGGGATATTTTTCCGCTACGTCGGTGCCGAGTAATTCCTTGGGAAATCGTCGGATAAGGTCCGATAGCGGGAGGCCCTCGTAGGGACCGTTGGCGACAACACTGACATCATCGCCGAGGCAAGCGATCTCCCAGGATTCCCCTATTTTTTTGCGCAGTGGTATCGAGCGATTTAGCTCGTTCTTAAGATTTTGCCCGCCCCAGATCTTTTCTTTGTAAATAGGCCGAAACATCAGCGGATAAGCGAGATAATTTTCTTGTCCCATGCGGGCCGATGTTAAGCCAAAATTTTAATGCGGGCAAGGGATAGATTAGAAATGCAGTGCCATTTCCGCCGCTTCA
>CAZOWS010000127.1:0-2820 GCA_964583365.1 uncultured Actinomycetota bacterium | reverse complement strand
TACCACTTTGGCGGACGCCCGCCGAAGCGGTAGTGGCGAGCGAAGCGCGGTAGAAACTATCGGGAGGTAGATTACTCCTGGCTTCTACCCCACCTAACCTCCCCTTACAAAGGGGAGGGATCATTTTTTTTCACATTACTTTTAGGGTTACAGGTTCTTACTTATTGGAGGCAGGCATTGCAGGCAGCGTCAATGTCTCGGCGATGCCATCGCGCTCAATGTTGACTTGATTGGCCGTAATGGATTGCACGGTCCAACCCTCGGCGGAATCACCCACTTTTACGGGGCGTCCGGCCAAAATCGCCAACGGCGCGTCGGGGTCCCACACTATGCCTTCTATGCTCGGAAGCTGACCCACCGAGGTCATGCTGACAACGTCGTTGTTCTGACGCTGTATCTGTGTTTGGGGTTTCGAATCGCGCGTTGCAACGGGTTTTCCTGGATGCGTGGTCAGGCCGAAGTATAGAGCTACGCCCAGACCAACCCATACTGCGGGCATTATCAGAGAAGAGAATTTGAAAGCAGCTACCCGTGTTTTTTTCTTTGCTCGAGCTGGTTCCTTCACCGAAGCCACTTCAGGCGGAGGAGGCGTGGGCGTAGGGAGATTCTCCGCTGCCAACTGCACAGCCGCGGCTTGCGTGAGCTCCTGCTGATTTTTCTGCGTTTTTTTCAATGCGTCGAGAAGTATGCTCATGGTTTGTTACCGCGATACTAAAGCGGGTTCCTCCACGCTCTGGCGCGCAATTTTTGAGTTGTCCGGATGCGACATCTCCACCAGCGCGGCCTCCACGACCGACTCGTCCGGGCGATGCATCTCTTTGACAAAACCTACCATCAACGTGTAATCGCAAATCAAATTGATGCGCCGAGGAATACCGCCGCTGGCCTGATGAATGCGCGCATACGCCCCGGCTGAAAAAAGCTGCGAGGTGATGGCCCCTGCCTTTTTGAGACGATGCTCGATGTAAGCTGTTGTTTCGGCCAGATCCAGCGGGCTCAAATGATAGCGCACGGCAATGCGCTGTTCCAATTGGCGCAGTTGCGGCAGCTGTAATTTGGTTACGAGCTCGGGCTGTCCGACGAGAATAATCTGAATCAGTTTGTCCGTGTCCGTCTCCAGATTCGAGAGCATGCGTATTTGTTCCAGCACGCTGCATTTGAGATTTTGGGCTTCATCGATGAACAGGACGACATTTTTTCCTTCTTTTTTCTTGTTGAGCAAAAACTCGTTGAGGCTTTGCAGCAGCGCGCCGCGCGTGGTGCCCGCGGGAGGAATTAAAAAATCCTGATTGATAGCGGCTAACAATTCTTTCTCGGAAAGAAAAGTGTTGAGCACAATCGCGACTTCAATGCGCGAGTCTTTGTGCAATTCCTGAAGCAGCAGGCGGCATAGCGTGGTTTTGCCGCAGCCGACCTCGCCGCTGATCATTATGAAACCTTTTTTTTCTTTAATACCGTATTGAAGACTGGCGAGTGCCTGCTGATATTTGGTGCCGAAAAAAAAGAATCTCGGATCCGGGGTGACGTGAAACGGTTTTTCTTGCAGTCTGTAGAAGTCTAGGTACATAGGCGATGGAAGGATTATACCAATTTACGCCAGGATGCAAAAAGAAATTTGTCAGCCGACGGATGGTTCTGTATAGTGACAAACAACTCTATGACAGAAACAACCATAAACCGTTTTCTCGACGTCGAGGTAGGCTGGGAAGATGCCTCCGAAGTGACCAGCTTGCTCAAGGCGATGCGGCATACCACGCAATTCGAGCCGCGCGTGATTCCGAAGGAATTCATTCAGCAAATCCTCGCTGCAGCTCGTTGGTCCTCTTCACTTTACAACAATCAGCCATGGTATTTTGTCGTGGTCGCGGATCGCTTGTCCCATAAGGTCTTGCAGCAGCGCGTGTGGGAGGCGCGCAAAAAACTTTCACGATGGCGGCCCCTTCTGGCCCTTTTCTCCAAGCCCCTGCGCGATGCGCAGTTCAAAGCCAGTTTGAAGAAAACGCGATCTCCCGAGGAAGTCATTTTTAATCACACGGTAGTGATGCTCTGTGCAATAGATGTCGCCAAGCCCGAAGCGATGGCATCCGCTAGCGCAGCCCTCAACAACATGGCGTTGGAGGCAACCCGCCTCGGCATGGGCAGCGCGTTTGTGAGCGCCACGCGCAGTCTCAACTTTCTAAAGTTGGCAGCCCAGGAATTTGGGTTGCCCCAGGGGTATGAATTCTTCGTGAGTCTCATGGTGGGTTTTCCCAAACGCGATGCGCGCTTTGTCAAAGGCCCGCGCAAAGAGGTCGCGGAAATTTCGCATTGGATGTGAGACGATGAAAAGGGGATTTAGCCGCCAGCCTGCGCAGGAACAATCCGGTCCATTTCAATTTCATACCACGATGCTCCGCTGTCCCTCTTGCCGCGAGCTTTTGCTAAGCCAGGAGCGCGTGTCCTTCGGCACAACTTCTAAAATTTTGCATGTACTGGGAATGTCCTGCTATTGCATGGCCTGCAACGGGAAATACCGGGTTACCGCGCGCGCGTGGATGCACTATCTGCCCTGGATTTCAGGAGCTGCGATGCTCTGCGCGGGAGGATTGGGCGGCTACACTGTGTTGCTAATGCCATCTGGAACGCTAAGTACGGGTCTCGTGCTGGGAATATTCGGCGTAGAATGCGTGTTGTTCTCTCGCTTGCTTTTGATCAGCACGTGGCTCTGGTGGCGCCTGGCCAAGATCAAAAAAATCTTCACCTATCAAGAAGGCGGGATGTTTTAATAATACGGTAATAATAATACGGTGACAGCGCACCTATTTCCTACAGGAAATAGGT
>CAZOWS010000126.1:0-4382 GCA_964583365.1 uncultured Actinomycetota bacterium | reverse complement strand
GGCCCGTTAAAACTATTCTTAGCCGTGATGTTACGCGCACGGAGGAGATACAAAAGCATCTGGAGAGTATTGCGGCGCAAGGTATTGTGGGCACCGACGACATCAAGGCAGCTCTTTCGAAGAAGCACGTGCATCATATTTGGGCGTCCAAGGACGACGTTGCCGATCCGCTCCCCGAGCATGTTGAGGGATGGGTGGACGCGGAAAATCCCGACAACATTTATTTGAATCAAGCGATTTGGAATGAGCTGGACAGGCGGGAAAGACAGGCCTTGCTGGGGTCGCTTTTGGCGCAGAGCGAAAGGATCAAAACGCTGGGCATACAGGCCGCAGACATCGGGCAGCGGGGTTTGGAGATCAGCGTTTTCGGGGAAAATTTCTCAGAAATCCTTTTGCGCAAGTCAGCCCATAGCGGATACGGTTCCGCGCTGACCGAGAAATTGCGCTTGCGGATTCTCGCGAGGCGAGAAAATTTTGCCAGCGCGGGGCCCTTGCTGGAGCAAATATTCCAAGTGTTCGACGATCCGTCCCATGCGGATAAAAAACTCACCCCGAAGCCAAAAAACTTTTTTACGGTGACAAACGCCGAGGGGGATATTGAGTTGCCGCCCGGCCGTATCCCCACGGACGGGCGACATTATCGGCTGCATGTGGGGTTGCCGGCGACGCCGGTAAAGATTGAATTCCGTTTCGACACGGACATGCAGCGCGGCTGGGTGGCCGAGGCGTTCGAATACGATTTGATACGCCAAGATATCTTGCGTGATGCCCAAGGCCGGCCGCGCGTGCCCCTGATGGCATGGCATTTTGAGCCCGAGTTGGGAATCCTTGCGACGCCGCAGTCCACGTTGTACGAGGAACGCGTGGAGAAATTGATTCGCAGCCATCGATTGGAGTCTCTCTATCCCTTTTTTGAATATGCGCCCGTGGAATTTGAGGAATTTCTTTACCTCCTGTTTCCCGGGCAATTCGAAATTGGCTCTATCGCCACGGTTCTAGCAAGGCTGATGAAAAAGGAGTATCCGGAAGGATTGAATGTCCCCGGCACCTTGCAAGAAGCCGAGGCCATGCTGCGCAACCTGGAAGATTTTCGCATTCCTCAGGGCTTGGATGCGTCGGACATGGAGGAGGCCAGAAGCATTTTGCGCGTGCGCCTCGAGCGTTTTCTCACCAACGCGTTTAGCTTTCGCCGTGAAGATTTTCCCAACGAGGCCGCCTATGAAACAGAAATGAAAAGCAGGCTGGCGCAACTCTACGCGATCGCCGAAGGCATAAAGAACGAGGACATCAAGACACTTTTGGGCGAAGTGGCCTTTTTGTTCGATGATGCGATCAAGTATCGGCCCAAATGGCTTAAAGAAGGCCAGCATTTGGCGTTTTTTCAGAAATTGGCCATTCTTCAATTGAAGGGCCCCGAGTACGTGGGCGCTATGCTGGCCGATCAGCCGGGATTTGGGAAAACCATCGAGTCCGTTGGAATAGCCTTGGAGTTGGGGTTGGAAAAAACGCTTATCCTGACGACGGCGGGAACGCTGCACAACTGGAAAAAGGAAATTCTTAAAATGACCAACGTGGCCGAATCGGAGATCGTCATCGTGGAGGGAACGCGCAAAGAAAAGCTGGCGCTATTGGAGCAAGCCCGCGCGCGAGGCGTGCGCTTTGTCCTGATCTCCGTGGACACGGCCAAGGCCGTTGAGGGCCGCACGGAGACAGGGGAATTGCAGTTCCGGTACGTGAAGGCCGTGCAGACTTTGGGTGTTGACTTTATCATCATGGATGAAGCACATGGTTTTCAAAGCGAAGGTAGCCAGCGTACGCAGGCGGTTACGGCTATTGCCCGGGATGAGCGTAAGGAAGCGGAGGAGACGGATGGGGGCGCGGAAGACGAGGAGTCGGGAGTCGCGACGATGGGCGAAGCCGTTTCTGGAATCGTGCCCGCTCAGGGCAAAAAAGTACGAATACTTTTGGATACGGCCACGCCGATGCAGGGTTCCAGCACCGAGACATTAACTCCGCTGCTGAAAATAATAAAGCCCGACTTTGTCCCCGAGGAAAACTATTCCAAAATGCATCGGCTGATACGCATGGTCACGGTTCGGCGGTTGAAAAAAGAATTGCCCGCGGTGTTTCCTCCGTTGGTGTACGAGCCCGAGAGAATCAAATTCCGCGAACCATGGTCCCAATATTACGAGGCCACGCGCGATCTACTGATGCAGAAATTGGACTCCGGTCAATTGGACACGTTCGATGTTATCAGGGAATTGCGCAAAGCGGCCATGCACCCGTCGCTGCTCAATCCGCGCATACTTGAAGAGCTGCAACAGGGAAAATTCAAGGACTTGCCCGAGATCCCGGACATCAGCGAGGCCCCCAAGATGAAGGCGTTGTTAGCAAGACAGGAAAAAATCAAGGAAGCAGTCAAAAAAGCGATCATTTTCTCCATGTCCGTGCCCATCGTGGATGCGGTGGAAGGGATTTTGAAGAGCCGGCGTATTGGCGTGATACGCATGAAAGGCAACGACAAGGCCACGGTATGCACGGACAAAGAACAGGAATTCCGGTCGGATCCGGACAAAACAAATTGCCTGGGTTCGTATCAGAAAATGGCGCAGTCCTATAATCTGGAACCCGCTACGGAAGTTTTACTGCTTGATAGGCCATGGGATCCCACGATGGACGAACAAGCGGAGAATCGTTCCCATCGTTACACGCAGAGACACACGGTCACGGCGCGATCGTTTCTAGCCGAAGGCACGCTCGACGATGACTTCCTGGAAATGCTCACGCACAAACGCAAAGCCAGCCAGGAGACCGTGGACGCGTATTTGGCCGTCGAGATGGACGACGAAATGTATTTGCGCGAGATTCGGCATCGGCTGCACAACTGGACAGGCTTCGCGGCATTCGAGCGTCAGTATCAAGCAATGCAAGCAGCCTATCGCGAAGGAAATTTTGATTTGGCCAAGGTGCTGCGGGAGAAGTTGGCCGTGAATCTGCACGCCTACTACGGTCGTCTCCCCGAGGGGATTAGTTTTTATCAGACTTTTTTGGCTTTGCTGAAACTGTTGCGCGAAGAAAATCTCATCCTGCGTCACCCCGACCAGAAGAATCCTCTGGCGATCGCGAGTATTTTCTCGGGAGTAGGAAACGTGGCGCATGCGATATTGCGCGCGCAAGCGGAAGGTAAATGGAAGGACAAGCTGCCGCAAGGTCCCTGGAAAATCACGCAAAACGATCCTTCGCCGGCGATGTTGGAAAAGGCCCAGGAATGGGAGTCCAGCGATCAAATGCATCTGGAAACCGACGCAAGCGACGTGATCAAAGAGAAATTGGGTTTAAAGGACAACAGCCAGGACATCGTTATCACCGACTTTCTTCCGCTGATTCCCAACACCATGCCTCCGTCGGGCGCGCAAATTTCACGGCGCATTTGGGCTGCGCATGAAATGGCCAGGACGCTGCAAGTGGGAGGGTTGTGCGTGATGATCTCGCGCAAGCGAATGCCCGACGCCATGCAAGTGGCGATGGAGCAGGCGTTCGGTTTGCAGCCGTTGCATGCGGGCAAGCTACTTTTCGAAGATCGCGACATCGAGGAGATGGCCGGCGGCGATGAGGCGCTCAAGGCGCAGATCAAGCGCGTGTTGGGCAGCACCTTCGTTTACGTGGCTAGAAAAATCGCACATCGAGAACTCGACGAGGTCGGATTGGCAAGGCTATCCCGGCCCGAGCATAGAGCGCGCTTTGCCTGGGCCGAGGGCGCAGGGATGCGCCGAGGTGGAATGTTCAGCGGACCCAAAGCTCTTGTTTCAACACCGGCGCCCGTTATGGTTGGCCTCTCGGACATTGCTGCCGCGAAGGGGAATCCTACGTTGCTGCTCGGCGAATCGGGGGAAGAATTGAGACCTCTGGCGCTGAACATGAATTGGGGTGACCTTAAGGCCGAAGTGTTGGATGCCTATACGCGCTGTCAGGATGCTTTCGGTAATTTGCCGGACCCCATGACGTTGGCGCTGGAAGCCGGACTGTCCATACCGGCCTTGGCCTGGGTCATGACTTTACTGCATCAGGAAGATAACATGGAGTTGCTGTTGGAACCGGGATCCTGGCATCGGCATATCACGCCGCAGAACGTGCGCATTATCTATGACTTCTGGGTGAGGAAAAACAAAGAGCCGCCAAGCTTTGACGATTTATGCCGAATCTTTTTCGGGTTTACGCCGGAGGCCCGGGCGGGCAATGAATATTCCATGCTCGACGCTTTGGAGTCCCTGGAGGGATTGCCTCTGGCAAGAGTTTCCGCGGCAGGGCCCGCAAAAACTGCATCTTCCGCATCGTCACAGGAACCTCCTGCCTTGCCGGAAATCCCGCCCGCGCAATTAACG
>CAZOWS010000125.1:0-6535 GCA_964583365.1 uncultured Actinomycetota bacterium | reverse complement strand
AAAAAAGAAAACATTCAACTAGCCTTCAAAGAGCTTTTTCGCCTGCACACTATAGAACGCCGCTATTGGGCTGTTGTGGAAGGTCATCCACAACCTGAGGAAGGGACATTGAAGGATCATTTGGCAGAAAGCCAAGCTCTGCGCGTGTATGTAACGAGAAATATGTCTGTTGGCAAGCACTCGGTGACGCATTATAAAGTGAAGAAAAAGGGAAAGACTTGCGCGCTGCTGGACGTGCGATTGGAGACGGGCCGGCGAGGGCAAATTCGCGTGCAGTTGGCCCATAAGGGGCATCCGATAGTCGGGGACCATGAACATGGTAGCTCGAGCAATGTTATGGGAAGGTTTTGCCTTCACGCCTATCAACTGGCATTCAATCACCCTGCAACAGGGGAGCGGAAGGTGTTTGAATCCAAAATGCCATTTTCTTTTTTAAGGGCTATAGATATGGCAATTAAACCAGTAAAAAAAACCCCTGGGCATTTTAAACGCGATGAGCGATAATAGATTCACATAATTAAAAATCGCGTGAAAATACTTCTAATTAACCCACGTTTTCCCAATTCTTTCTGGAGTTTTCATGGCCTGGAAGGCCTCATTGAAAACTACGCGCATGCGCCTTTGGGTTTAGCCACGGTCGCAGCACTGACTCCACCCGAGATTCAGATCGAAGTTCTGGATGAGAACATCGAGACCATTAATTTCGAAACCGATGCGGACGTCATTGGTTTTACCGCCTTCAACGTGCAGATACGGCGTGCGGTGGAGCTTTCGCAGGAATTTCGCAAGCGTGGGAAAAAGGTTCTATTGGGCGGCCCGTATGTTTCTTTAATTCCTAATCATTTTGAGCCACTATTCGATAGTATCTTTGTCGGAGAGGCAGAAAATATTTGGCCGCAGTATTGCCGCGATTTAATCGCTGGAAATGTTAAAAAATCTTATGTAGAACCAGAAAAAATAGATATCACTAAGTCTCCCGCGCCGCGATACGATCTTCTCAAAAACAAACGCTACAACGCCTATTATTTGCAGACCAGCCGCGGATGCCCTTTTACCTGCGAGTTCTGCGATATCATTATCACCAACGGCCGCGTGCCGCGCACGAAAGACATGGATCAGGTGATGGCTGAGGTGGAATTGGTGCGGAGTTTGGGCGGTACGAGCGTCACGTTTTCGGACGCAAATTTCATCGGCAATTCTAAGTACGCCAAGGATCTTTTGATGCGCCTGGCGGAATTCGGGAAGAAATACAATTACCCGATTCGTTTTACCGCCGAGCTCACGATCAATGTTGCGGATCGCCCGGATATTTTGGCATTGATGGAGGAAGCTAACTTTGTCGCGTTGTTTTTTGGTATAGAGAGCCCCCGCGAGTCTTCTTTGAAAGAGACGCGTAAAGGCATCAATCTTGTGAGCCCGTTGATTCAAAGCATTCGCAAGATTCAAAGCCATGGAATATTTCCGTGGGCGGGCATGATCGTGGGATTTGATCACGACGACTTTAAGATATTCGAAGAGCAATTTAAGTTTTTGATGGAGGCGGGGATTCCGTTCACCACGTCGGGTGTTTTGGTGGCCATACCCACGACGCCGCTGTACAAGCGACTGGAAGCCGAGAAGCGCTTGACGATGGATCGCGAGGAATTTCGTAAAGCCTCCGAGACATGGCGCGGGCATGGGTCCGACAATCTCAATTTCACTCCCAAGCTCATGAGTAAAGATGAACTGATGAAGGGATACAGTTGGATGATTCGTCAGATCTACTCGTATGAAAATTTCAGCAAGCGCATGGAAGTCTGCATGCAGAATTTTAAGCCGGGGTCGCAGGAGTCGCCCGTTCGGAAGAATCAGGCCAGTTTTCAAATTGAAGCAAAACTTGGCATGAAGGCATTCTTTAATATTCTCAAGCATTACTTGTGGACCACGGATTTTAAACGCATTCAATTTTTTATCGGTACTTTGTTCCGCTGCTTGAAGGGTCGATGGACGGCTTGGAATTTCAATTTGGTAGTCACGTATCTCTTGTTGCAGAAACATTTTCATGAGTACGTAACGGAAACGCAGGGCCTGCCCGAAGACGCTTCCATTTTTTCTCCCTATCATGGATGGCAACCCCCGGAACCGGTGGAACATCCCGTAGCCGAGCCTGTCTCCGCGGCTTAACCGCCTTGTGGTACACCTACATCGTTCGTTGTTCCGACCAAACTCTCTACACGGGTATCACCAACGATTTGGACAAGAGAATCGCGGCGCATAATACTGGCAAGGGAGCTGCCTACACGCGCGCGCGTAAGCCTGTGAAGCTTGTGTATTTTCAACGCCATCGCTCGCGCTCGAAGTCGCTTAGGACGGAAGCGGAATTTAAACGCCTCTCGCGTGCGCAAAAGGAAGCTTTTCTTTTAAGATAAGAGACCGTTCTGGACGCAACAACCTAAAGTCTTTACAATACGCATTCATGGTTCGCGACAAAATCATTCTTTTTTTCTTCTTAGCCCTACTGCTGTTCGTTTGCTATCAATTGTTTCTTGTTTTTAAACCTTTCATTCAAACGATGTTTTGGGCTGCGACGATAGCCTTGATACTGTGGCCGCTTCATAAGCAAACTCTACAATATATTAAGGATAAACCTAGTCTGGCCTCTTTGATCACGACATTGGTGGTGGTGATGATCACGCTGCCTGTTGGCGGCTTTATCGTATTTACCATGGCGCGGCAGGCGCTCGATTTGTACGACGTCGCGCGGCAGTACGTCAGCGGCGGTGGAGTGACTTCGCTTGTGGAATGGGTCCGTGGTTTCGAACCTTTGCATGCGCTGGAATCAAAAATGATTCGTTCCGAGTACATGCAGCAGAAGCTTTCCGAACTGATTTTGAATAGCGCGCGTTCCGTGGGGGTTTTTGCTACGGGCCTCATGGCGGGGATGGGTAAAAATATACTCGTGTCGCTGATTCACGTGATACTGGGGATGTTCTTTCTCTTTTTTATTTTTCGGGATGGGCCGCGCTTTTACACCTACATCTACGATATCGTGCCGTTGGAGGAAAAACACAAGAGCGTGATATTTCAAAAGGTGAACGATACGTTTTCCGCTGTGTTGCGCGGTCAATTTTTGACGGCTTTTGTTCAGGGTGTGTTGGCGGGGATCATTTTCTTTTTTCTGGATATTCCGCTGCCGTTTTTGCTGGGGTTCTTCACCTTTTTAGTGGCGCTTGTTCCGATCGTGGGGGCCGCGTCTATCTGGGTCCCTGTGGATATTTATCTTTTTGCCATGCATGCGACGGGTCGCGCGGTGACGCTTTTGTTTCTAGGAATTTTCCTGATTAGCATGGTGGATAATTTCTTGAAACCCTATTTGATAGGCAAGAAGGCGAAGCTGCCCACGCTTTTTTTATTTTTGGGAATCATCGGGGGCCTCCGCGTGTACGGCATATTAGGAATGTTCCTGGGGCCTGTTCTTTTGTCTCTCTTTTTTGCCCTGATTAAAATCTATCAAGAGGAATATCGCGGGTCCAAGAACCTGGCGTGAGTAGTTACCCAGTGGCATGCGAAAAACTTTAAGCGCACTGTTTTTGTTGAGCGCGATGATCACCACACAGGCTATGTCCGAACAAACCTATACCAATCGTCTCGCCCGAGAGAAAAGTCCTTACCTTCTCCAACACGCGCATAACCCCGTGGACTGGTATGCCTGGGGGCCCGAGGCTTTCGAGAAGGCCAAGCGCGAAGACAAACCCATTTTTTTATCCATAGGGTATTCCACCTGCCATTGGTGCCACGTGATGGAAGAGGAGTCGTTTGAAAATGTGGAAACGGCAAAATTCTTGAACGAGCATTTTGTGCCGATCAAGGTGGATCGTGAGGAGCGGCCGGACGTGGACCAGGTGTACATGACCGCCGTGACCGCGATGACGGGGTCGGGCGGATGGCCGCTCTCGGCATTTCTTACGCCCGATTTGAAACCTTTTTATGGTGGCACGTATTTCCCTAAAGACGATCGCTATGGCATGCCGAGTTTTCTGCGCGTGCTGCAATCGCTGAGCCAATCCTGGAAGAACAATCGCGAGGCGCTGGTAAAGGCCGGGGACAATGTTGTGGATGCGCTGCGGCAGCAGACGCGTGGTCGGGGCGATGGTGGTGGCGCGGGCGAGGAGTTGGGTCCGGTTGTGTTGACCAAAGCCTACGAGCAATTGCGTAGCAGTTTTGATCCGGATCGCGGGGGATTTGGTTCTGCGCCGAAGTTTCCGAGAAGTCACACGCTTTCGTTTTTATTGCGGGTGTGGAAGCGCACGGGGCAAAAAGACGCTTTGGAGATGGTGACCAAGACGCTCGATGAAATGGCGCGCGGCGGAATGTACGATCAATTGGGTGGAGGGTTTCACCGGTATTCCGTGGACGAGCGTTGGCATGTCCCACATTTTGAGAAGATGTTGTATGATCAGGCGTTGCTGTCCAAGACCTATTTGGAGGCGTATCAGATCACGAAGTCGCCTGCGTACGCGCGCATTGCTTCGGAAATTCTGGACTATGTGCTGCGTGAAATGACGTCCCCAGAAGGCGGATTTTATTGTGCACAGGATGCGGATAGCGCGCTGGATGCCAGTTGGCCCAAGGAGAAAAGGGAGGGCGCTGTCTACGTTTGGGAACAGGCAGAGATCGAGAGGTTGTTGGGGGTCGACGATGCAAAGATAATCAACTTGATGTATGGTGTGGAGCCTAATGGCAACGTGGCTAGCGATCCGCATGGGGAATTTCCGAACAAGAACGTGCTCTTCGTGGCGCATGACGAGGAAGATGTTGCCAAGAGAATGGGCAAAACTAGGGAAGAGATTCGATTGCGGCTCGGTGTGGCGAGGACGAAATTGATGGCAGTGCGAGTCCAGCGCCCGGCGCCGCATCTAGACGACAAGGTGCTCACTGATTGGAATGGTTTGATGATTTCGAGCATGGCGCTTGGGTATCGTGTGCTTGGAGACAAGCGCTATCGCGATGCGGCGGTTAAGGCTGCCAATTTTCTTTTGGCCAAAATGGCGCGTGCGGATGGGAAATTATTGCATCGGTACAGGAAAGGTGCCCCACCCTACCCTCCCCGACAAGCAGGGAGGGATGAAGATGAGGCGGGGATAGTTGGCACGCTGGAAGATTATGCTTTCTTAGTGCATGGACTTTTCGATTTGTTCGAGGCTGTGCAGGATCCCAAATATTTGGAACAGGCCGCGCATTGGACAAGCGAAATGACGCGTTTGTTTTGGGATGAAAAGGCCGGCGGATTTTTTCTTAGTGCGCATGACGCGGAGGCATTGCTTTTACGATCCAAAGAAATTTACGATGGTGCGATTCCATCGGGGAATTCCTTTGCGGCTTTGGATTTGCTGCGCGTGGGCAGATTGACGGGCAATCGCGCTTTGGAGGAAAGGGCCCGGAAAGTTTTTGTAGCTTTCTCGCGAGAGATTGTTGCTGCGCCTTCGGCGTATCCGCAAATGCTGATGGCTCTGGATTTCTCCTTCGGGCCCGTGCAGGAAATCGTGATCGCCGGGGATTTGGGGGAGGCTGGGACGGAAGCGATGCTCGCCGAGATCTATCAGAGATTTTTACCCAGCACTGTCATTGCGATTCATCCTTCGCAGCCGGCTTCTACTCGAGTTGCGATGGAAAAACTTATACCATTCATGGTTGGACAAAATTCCATCAACGGCAAACCTACTGTGTACGTGTGTCAGAATTACGCCTGCCAAGTGCCTACGACGGATATCGGAAAATTTAAAGAAGCGTTGAAGTAGTTTTTTTGCTCGAGGGTGGAACGGGGCAAGAAATATTGTTTTCAGGGGACGCGGTTCATGCGCTCCTGCGGCGCATGCCCGGCTTTTTGCTATGACGGTAGGCCGGGTACCCGCGAAGCGGGTGGCCGTACCTAATGCCGGCAGTGCGAGAGCACGCCGGCCCGCTCGGCGCGCAAATTGCCGCCATAAAGCCGGTGGCAAACCGAGCTTTGCGCGCCTGTGCGAGTCCCCTGAAAACAATATTTCTTGCCCCGTTCCAGTGAAAACCACTCATTGGATATTAAAATCACGGAAAAATATTTAGGTGTTACGCGCAGCGGGTGGCGTGGGGCGGGCGCCCATTGAATTTATAGCCCGCAGGCCCGAAGGAGCCATGTACACGGGGGGATGGGTGCGGGCTATAATTTCAATGGGCTGCCCCGCGACAGGACCCGCTGCATGTTTGGTTGCTGACTACTTCAACTTTTTTGGAAGTTTTCCGATTTTCGCGGCGAGGATAAAATCGTTTTTGCTGAGGCCGTTGATGGCGTGAGTGGATAGTTTGATGCGGAGTTTTCTATATCCGGTTAGATGCAAGTCGGGGTGATGGTCTTCTGTCTCGGCTACCTTCGCGATGGCTTGAATACATTTTACCGCAGCTAGAAAATCTTTCATCACGAAGTTGCGCGAGATGGATTTATGGTTTGCAGATAATTTCCAGTCGGGGAGAGATTGTAAATGGGAGCGAATTGTTTTGCTGGCTAGTGGTTTGGCGCTTT
>CAZOWS010000124.1:0-6501 GCA_964583365.1 uncultured Actinomycetota bacterium | reverse complement strand
GAATCAACGGTTCCAAATGCACGGCTTACCTCGAAGGAGGCAAGGGGTATTATTTGTAGGGGACTCGCGCAGGCGCGCAAAGCTTGGTTCGCCGCCGGCATTATGGCGGCGATTTGCGCGCCGAGCGGTAGCGGGCGGCCGCCGCTGGAGCGGCCGAACCGCGTCCCCTGAAAATAATATTTCTTGCCCCGCTCCATCATCGACTAAACAGCTCAAATCCCATTGCGTCTTTTTCAATCCCGTGTTGACATCCGAAATACCCCAGTCGCGGCCATACACCAGGTTGATCGTGCCGGGCAAAAGTCGGCGGCGGATTTCCTGCATCGCTGCTTTTGGCTGCGGCCCGACTATCACCGTGCATCCTTTTTTGATGATGCCTGCTTTGTCGCGGGCAATTTTGGCCACGGTGTTGCCCAGTATCTCGACGTGATCCAAGCTGATTGTCGTCAACACCGCGACATCCGGAGTTACCACGTTGGTTGCGTCTAGTTTTCCTCCCAAACCTGTCTCCACGACCGCAACATCCACTTTTCTGTCCGCAAATTCCAAGAACGCGGCGGCCGTCAAGATCTCGAATGTCGTGCGAAATTCACCGTCGCTCGCGGGTGGACAATCCACTATGATTTTTTTTACGCGCGCCACCTGACGGGCAAATTTTTTGCGCGATATCGGGCGTCCGTCGATTTGTATGCGCTCGCAATAGGAAATCAAATGCGGTGACGTGTAAAGCCCCGTGCGATACCCGGCGGCCTGGAGAATTGCGGCTGTCATCGCGCAGGTGGACCCTTTGCCTTTGGTCCCCGCGACGTGGATTACACGTAAATTTTGATGTGGGTTGCCCAGCGCCGTGAGCAAGCGCGCGAAGGACTTGATATTAAATGTCGTGGCGTTCTTTCGGCGAGGAGGGTTTTTTTCGTAATGAATAAAACTCTCTAGATACTGTACGGATTTTTCGAATGTCCAACTCATGGCTCTGGCGCGCTGCGCTGCAGTGCGTAGTCGACGATTTTCTCGAGCATCTCGGCATAATCCAATCCGCCCTTTTGCGCGGACAGGACAAAACCTGTGTCCAAGCTAATGGCTGGGTTCGGATTCACGTCTATGACGACCGGATCGTTCTGTCCGTCCCATCGCAGATCCACGCGTCCGTAATCCCGCACGCCGCAGGCATTGTAGGCCTCCAATGCAATGGCTTCAATTTTTCTTTGCAGGGCTTCCGAAATCGCAGCCGGACATTGCGGCATGGAGCCACGATACTCGGGGCTTTCTGGATTCCACTTGGCCCTGAAACTCACGATTTTAGGTTGCTCGGGCGGCATGCTGGAAAAATCGATTTCGCAAAGCGGCAACACCAAGGGGTCTTCATTTCCCAATATGGAAACATTGAATTCCCGTTCCCCAACATACGCCTCCACCAACGCGGGCTGACGATAATTGTCCAATACCCATTGAACCTGCCTTTGCAACCCGACTGCATCGCTCACAACGGAACCCGCGTGTATGCCTATGCTGCCGTCTTCCCGCAGCGGTTTTACGATCACGGGGAAAGTAAGGGAAAAGGGCTGAGGCGCGGCACTTTCAAAGACTTGCCAGCCCGGTGAGGGAATAGCGCGCGCGTGCAAAGCCATTTTTGTCCGCATCTTATCCAGACAAAGCTCAATCGCTGCAGGACCGGAACCCGTGTAGGGAAAATGCAAAAAATCCAGCAGACGCGGCACCGAGGATTCCAACGCACTTTCGCCTAGCACGGTTTCAGCAAGGTTGAAAACGACATGCGGCTGGCTCCCCAGCAAACTCGGAAGAAAATCCCCAAGATTGTCGCCGACAGAGAGGCATGTTGCGTTGTATCCGCGGCTAATCAACGCATCGCGAATACAGGCCGCGTCGGCAGCGACCGTCTGCTCGGAAAGAATATCCACATCCTGGCCCTTGGCCAACCTAGCCGGTTGGGCGAAGAGGATGGTAACCTTATCGGACTTCAAAATTTTTAGCGGTGAGAATTTCCCCGTTGGCATCCAAAACCTTCACGGCCCAGGAACCCTTCCAAGACGGGTCGATGCGCTTGCTGCTCCACGTGCGCCAGTTGGAGGAACGCACATCCAGAGGAACCTCGGCCATCTTGCGCTCGTTCCAATACCAGACATGCGTAATTGAAGTTGGTTGATTAGATCCGGTGACACGATTGAAGAAAAATACTTTTTTTACCGATGCGTCAAAGTTCTCCGCAGCGCCCTGAGGAATGCGATCCTTCACACCCTCGCAAAACAAGGCCTCTTCCACGCGAAGGGTCGTGGCACTGACGACGGCAACGTCCGAAGCAACAGATGAAACAGCCTGCCCCGTTGCCGAGATATCAACGGCGGCTACGGATACCACATCTTTCTCCGTAACCACCGGCGCTATAGTCTTTTTCTGCTGCGCTGCGCAACCCGCCAACATCATGCTTGCAAGTCCTGCCAAAACGACCCGTCTCGTTCTCATCCTTGCACCCCTATTCTTCCAATGTCGACGTATCTCCGACCGGCAATCCCAATTCTTTAGCCTTCAACAATCTGCGCATGATTTTCCCGCTACGCGTTTTCGGCAGCGAGTCCACGAAATCAATTTCTCTCGGATACGCGTGCGCGGCGAGACGCTTTCGCACGAAGATCTTTATTTCTTCTTTCAATTCCTCGGAACCTGTGTAGCCCTTGCGCAACGACACGAACGCTTTGATGATTTCCATGCGAATCGGATCGGGCTTGCCGATGACTCCGGCCTCGGCTACTGCTGGATGTTCAATGAGCGCGCTTTCCACTTCGAAGGGACCGACCAAATGCCCCGCCGTGTTGATCACGTCGTCGGCGCGGCCCACGAACCAGTAATACCCGTCCGCATCCCGCCACGCGCGATCGCCCGTGATATACCAGCCATTCTTGAAACGCGAATCGTAAAGATCTTTTTTATTCCAATACGTTTTGTACATCGACGGCCAGCCGGGCTTCAATGCGAGCAAGCCTTCCTGAGCCGGTTCGAGAATTTCTTCAAATCTGTCGTTCAATATCGCGGCCTTGCATCCAGGGAACGGCTGCCCCATGGATCCGGGCTTTACATCTGCTATCGCGTAATTGGCGATTTGAATGCAGCCGGTCTCGGTTTGCCACCAATTGTCGTGAAACGGCATGCCGAGAGCCTTCACGCTCCAGACAACAGCTTCGGGGTTCAGCGGCTCGCCCACACTGGCTAAAAAACGCAGGCTCGATAGATTGTATTTTTTGGGAACGTCGTCTCCGGCCTTCATCAGCATGCGTATCGCCGTCGGCGCGGTGTACCACATGGTCACCTTGTATTTTTCGATGACCTCGTACCATTTGTCGGCGCTGAAGCCGCCTTCGATGATCACGCTGGTAATCCCATTGGACCAGGGTCCGAACATTCCGTAGGACGTGCCCGTGACCCAGCCCGGATCCGCCGTGCACCAGTAAATATCATCGGGTTGCAAATCTAGAGCGTATTTCGCGGTCAAATAATGGCCGAGTATAGCGCCATGCCCATGCGTCGCACCTTTGGGTTTGCCCGTAGTGCCCGACGTGTAATGGATGATCGAATAATCCTCGCGCGTGGTGCGCACGATTTCAAATTCTTCGCTTTGCTTGGACACAAGAGCCGACCACGTTAACTCTTGGGCATTGCTTCCACCCGGAGACGGCCAAGGTGGTGGCGACTCCATTGCATTTCTACCACCCGGAGAAGGCCAGGGCGGGGGCGACTCCATGTCATTTCTACCACCCGGAGAAGGCCAAGGCGGCGGCTGTTGATCTAACAAAACAATGTATTTCAACTCCGGCAAATCCTTCATCACTTCCATCACGCGCTCTTTCAATGCGTGACTGGTAACCAAAACTTTTGCGCCACAATCCGCTAGGCGGTCCCGAATCGCGTCGGGTCCGAATGCGGAAAATAGAGGGCCTATCACCGCGCCGGCCTTCAACGTTCCGAAAACTGCAAAATACAATTCAGGCACGCGATCCAAAAACACGAACACGCGCTCTCCCTTAGCAATTCCTAATTCCGTCAGCGCGTTGGCGAATTTATTGCTCTGCCTCCGCATGTCCTCGAAAGTAAAACGCAGCACTTTTCCGTCGCGGCCTTCCCAAATCATCGCCACTTTGTTTTTGAGCGGTCCTTTGCTATGCCTGTCGATGGACTCGTAGGCAATATTAATTCCGCCACCCGGTAGCCCGTCGAGCCCCTGCATCGCGTCTTCCCAGCCTAGACGATGAACCATCTGGGCATAATTTTTAAGATTAGGTTGTATAGCGAACTTATCCAAAGAAGGCTTTTTTACGACGGGATAATCCATAGCACACCTCTTTTACTTAGGGACTTGAGTGAGCCAGTATGATAGTTTTTAGCCTTCATGATGTCAATTAGAGGAATAAAAATCGCCTGTGTCACCGCAATCGCCTTTTTTACGAGTAGCTGCGCGTTGATTTCACTGCCCTTTGTCTTGATAGGCGCCATCATAGCCATCGTGCAGGTTTCTATAACCACTGCTCTTTCCCTAGTGGGGCCCGCCGCCCAAACCGCGATCAAAGCAGCGCCCTACGCAGCATTGTTAGCAAGGGTGGATGCAACCCCAAACTCTTTGGATCTAGTGATTTTGCAGCCCGCGCCCGGCGAGTCGCGCGAGGAATTTCAGCGGCGCTCCACGGCCTTTATCCGGGCCAATGCGGTCGCGTCGCTGGTTCCCGGCACGCATCAAGAATTACGCGAATATCTCGAATCCAACAATACCCGCTGCTACCTGGCAACCATCTAAATGGAAATCAACGACACCATGGAAGTTCAAATCGAATCGCTCGCGTTCGGCGGGGATGGCGTCGCGCGCGCCGAAGGCCTCGTGATTTTTGTGCCGGGCGTGCTACCCGGCGAGTCCGTTAGCATAGAAATAAAAGAGAAAAAATCAAATTTCGCGCGCGGCAAAGCTCTAAAAGTTCTTCAGCCATCTGACGATCGTATCCCCTCGCCATGCCCGTATTTCCTAGCCTGCGGAGGTTGCCAGTATCTCCACGTGAAATACGATGCCCAGCTAGAAGCAAAAAAACGGCAGGTCGAGGATCTGTTGCGCCGTGTTGGAAAAGTCGAGTTCCCGACCGTGCAAACCGTCCCCTGCCCTGAGCCTTTTTATTATCGCAATCGCATCAAGCTGCATGTGCTGCGCAAGGATAAAGCCATTCAAGTGGGATTCATCCACGCCTCCGGCCATGGAGTGGTGCCCATAGACCAGTGCATCATCAGCGCGCCCGCGATCAATGCAGCGCTACCCGCGGTCCGCGACCAATTAAAAAAATCACAAGCGGCAAAAACAATGAGCCTGCGCAGCACGCTCGACGGTAAGGTGGATGTGTGGACGGAGAATTTACCGATATCTAAAGAAAATACGCTGAAAGAAACCATACGCGACAAAGTTTTTGAAGCACCCAGCACGGCCTTTTTTCAAGTACACCCGGCCATGACCGAAATGCTCGTGACCGAGGTCGAACGCCATCTCCCTCCCGCTGCCGACGTCCTGATAGACGCCTATTGCGGCGTGGGACTATTCAGCGGCATGTTCGGCAAACGATTTAAGGAAATAGTGGGCATCGAACAGGATCAGTCCTCCGTTCGCTGGGCCAGAAAAAACATGCGGCAAAACGGCGTAGAGTTCAGCGCGTTTTACGAGGGCAAAACCGAGCGGCTGATCGAAAAAGCGTTGGAGAAAACGAAAAACAAATCGAACGTCGTGATTCTGGATCCCCCACGAGACGGCCTGGACAAAGACATTCCAAAATTTTTATGCGCCGCGCGCCCCGAACAAATCATTTACATATCCTGTAATCCGGCGACGCTCGCGCGTGATTTGGGGCGACTGTCCCCCACCTACAAAACAGCATCCGTCACGCTCGTGGATATGTTCCCTCAGACCATGCATTGCGAAGTCGTGGTGAATCTACGGCTGGCATAGGATAAGCTAAAGGGACGCTTCCACACGTATTGGGGCAAATATGTCATCTATGTCGAGTTCAGGCTCCAATGCAAAACCATGGGCCCCTGCGCCTGCCTTTTCTTCAGCTAGGAGCACCCAGTTGCCATCCACTTGCGACAGCAGATACTGAACCTTTTTCCCGGATGGATTCTTAGGCGCATGCATCACTAACTTCAGCGCTTTCCCAACGGAATATGATTTTGCGCCGGTAAAATCCTGTATCGTCGTTTCAGGAGCATCTTTCAGCATTTGCTTGAGCTCCGCCAATGTCTCAGCCTTGTTTAGAACGATCGGCAATTCTTCTTCGTCCCCTTCCTCCTGGAATTCCTCCTCCGCCTCGTCCTTCTCGCCTTTGGAAAATAAGAAGGGCATTTGTTCTTTGAGGAATCGCTGATGGACTTGGGCCAATTCGCTCATGTCACCCACGCCGTCCATGATGCGATGGAACATGCGCTTCTGCCGCTGTAAATTCCTGTAATGCACCTCATCGAAAG
>CAZOWS010000123.1:0-2701 GCA_964583365.1 uncultured Actinomycetota bacterium | reverse complement strand
CTGGCGATGAGGTGATTACCACGGCGTTCAGTTTTTTTGCTACGGCAGGCGCGATTGTACAGGAAGGCGCCACGCCGGTTTTTGTGGATATTGATGAACGCTCGTACAATATCGACGTAAAAAAAATCGAGGCGAAAATTTAAACTCGCACGCGCGCGTTGCTGCCTGTCCATTTGTACGGATGCCCGGCCGATATGGATGCGATTGTGGCGATCGCGAAGAAGCATGGTCTAAAGATCATTGAAGATGTTGCGCAGTCCATGGGGGCGCGAGTGCATGGCAAGCAAACCGGGACGATTGGGGATATCGGGTGCTTTAGTTTTTATCCCACGAAGAATTTGGGGGCGCTTGGGGATGCGGGTTTGGTCAGCGCCAACGACGATGTGCTTGCGGAAAAATTGCGTTGTTTGCGCGTGCATGGGTCGCGGAAGAAATACGTGCACGAGATGGCGGGCCTCAATAGTCGGTTGGATAGCCTGCAGGCGGCTGTGCTCAACAGCAAGCTCGCGTATTTGGACAAGTGGAATGCCAAGCGGGTCAAGATCGCTGATACATATTTGCGCGAGCTAAAAGATTTACCGCTGCGATTGCCCTTTTCTCCGAAAGGTAGTACGCATGTTTATCATTTGTTTGTCTTGGCCTGCGACCGGCGCGACGAATTGGCAGCATTTTTAAACGCACAGGGTGTCGAGGCGGCTGTCTATTATCCGATCGTTCTGCCGTTGCAGCCTTGTCTGGGATCTCTCGGACATAAGCCAGGCGATTTTCCTGTGGCCGAAAAGGCGAGCAGGGAAGTGCTGGCCATACCGGAGTTTCCCGAGATGACGATGACCCAGGTCCGCAAAGTGGTGCGGGTGATACGGGCATTTTTTGGAGAAAAGCTATGATACCGAGCATTGTCGATGCGGGTTGTCGTGTGCTTTCGCTGCTCCACGCCTCCGCGCGTACCCAATTGGCGATTGCGGCTCAGGGACCCTCGGCTATAACAGCCGCCGTCTCCCTTCGCCGCAATCGCTCAATGGGGCCCACGCGCTCCCGGCGAGTCGCTGCTCAAGCACACGACAACCCGCACCCAATCAAACGACCGTTTTTTTGTGAGGCATCATTGTGAAAATTCTTGTTACCGGTGGGGCGGGGTTTATTGGGTCGCATGTGGCTGAGGCGTATTTGGCGCTGGGGCATAACGTGTGGATCGTTGACGATATGTCTAGCGGTAAAAAAGAAAATATTCCGGCTGGGGCTGTGTTTTGTCCTTGGGATATTGCGGATGCGCGGGTGGAAAAATTGTTGGCGCAGGAGAAAATTGAATTGATCAATCATCATGCCGCGCAAATTGATATTCGTGTGTCGGTCTCCAACCCTGTCGCGGATGCCAAGGTTAATATTTTGGGTTTGATTCATTTGCTCGAGGCTGGACGTAAGGCTGCAGTGCGGCGGTTTATCTTTGCCTCAACCGGTGGCGCTATATATGGCGAACAAGAGTCATTTCCGGCGGCCGAAGATCATCCCGCGCAGCCGTTCTCGCCCTACGGTGTTGCCAAGTATGCCGGGGAGCAATATCTCGCGTATTATCACAAGGCTTTTGGCATCGTCCCTCAGATATTACGCTACGCCAACGTGTATGGGCCGCGACAGAATCCGCATGGCGAGGCGGGTGTTATCGCGATATTCACGGCTAAAATGTTCAAGGGTGAATCGCCAGTGATTCACGGGAACGGGTTGCAAACGCGGGATTTTGTTTGCGTGCCGGATGTCGTGAACGCGAATGTCCTTGCTCTGCAGAAGCCGCAGAGTTGTCTTTTCAACGTGGGTACTGGGCAGGAGTCGAACATAAAGTCGCTTGCGGAAAATCTTAAACGCTTGACCGCGTTCGCGGGGCCCATCGTGCATGATGCACCGAAAGAAGGAGAACAATTGCGCAGTTGCATAGACAGTAGCCGCATTGCGAAAGCTTGGGGTTGGAAGCCGCGCGTGGAGCTTTCGGAGGGTTTGCAACGCACCGTGGAATGGTTTGGAAAGATGCCCGTGCGATGACTAATTCAAAAGCGGAGCTACTCCACATCGTGAAGGCAGTGCGGGCTAAGGTCAAAGAAGGGGAATGGCCCAAAGGTAGACAAAGCAAGGCTAGCGCCAAAAAAAATGCAGATATCCCACAAACGGCATCCACAGAACAGAGATTTGTCACAACGCCGGCCCTGGCGGCCCATGCCGATCTAATTGCGCTGCATGCCGCGATCAAGGATTGCACGCAATGCGTGTTGGCGAAGACGCGCACAAAATTTGTTTTTGGTGAAGGCAATCCCAACGCTGCATTGATGTTTGTCGGCGAGGCGCCGGGTCGCGACGAGGATTTACAAGGTCGCCCTTTTATCGGGCGCGCGGGCCAATTGCTCACCAAGATCATCGAGGCCATGGGGTTCAAGCGCGAAGATGTCTACATTGCCAATATTCTAAAATGCCGCCCGCCGGAGAATCGTCCGCCCGAGTCCGAAGAGGTCGAAAAATGCTGGCCGCATCTAACGGCACAAATTCGCCTGATCAAGCCCAAGGTGATTTGCGCGTTAGGAAGCCCGGCCTCGCGCGCGCTGCTTGCGACGGACATCGCCATCGGGGCTTTGCGCGGAAAATTTCACGAGGTGGATGGAATCCCCGTGATGCCGACCTATCATCCTGCGTATCTCTTGCGCAATCCTGCCGACAA
>CAZOWS010000122.1:0-6986 GCA_964583365.1 uncultured Actinomycetota bacterium | reverse complement strand
AATATTGTTCCGGTTAGCCGAGAGATGTCGTCTTACCATCTCCAGGAAAGAGATACGATCGCCTTTTTTTGATGCCATTGCGACAGTGAGATCCATCGTGAAGAGAACAAGAAGAAGTTGAATATAAGCAGCTACGTAAATGATTCCGAAATTTCTGTGTAGCACAACAAGTAATCCTAGTGCGAGCCCCACGAGCCAATGGGATGAACCCAACGTGTAAATTAAAAGAGCTACGGCGAACCATAGATCGAGACGCAAAGGAGTAACCTGAAAAAAACGGTTGGGTCAGACATCCCCGCATAGATTTTGATAAGCAGGAGCGAGACAAAGAAAGGAATCGCAAGATATGTACCGAAAAATATTCGCCGAGAGAACAAATATAATCCAAAGATCAATAGATAAAGAGATAATTGGCCAAGAATCTGAAAGAGAGAGGTCCATTCCCAAATGCATCCATAGAGCAGCCAGCAGGGAGAGGAATATGTCGTATTGGAAATATATCTCGGAAAGATTGACCCCATGTATCATCCTAAGAGCAGGATCAAAAATAAATGATAAGTCCAGCCACAAGGATGACTCTCTTGCCACAAAGAAAAAAGGGAGCGAGAAAATTCCGACTACCCACGGCAAAAGTCTGTTGTTGGCCTTTCCTAGCAAGCTAAACAATGCAACGATACTAAAAACAAGGAAAGAGAGAACAATCGTATTAGACAGGCTGGAACCTGTGCACATGGGAGGATAAAAACCTATGCGCATGGCATAACAAACAGCCATCACCGCGCATGATGCTAGCAATACTCTGCGCCATAAAACTGATTGCATTCGACCCAGTATATTCCAGGCACCCAAGGTTGTAACAGATATGGCAAACATCATGCCATAGAGCACATGGGTCTCGACCCCGTCGCGTTGCTCAACCCAATATTGCATCCAACAGGTGTACTCTTCGGGCACGACTTTGATGCCCTTGGCCCAGAAAAACGGAGCGAATTGATAAAATAGAATATAAAAATATCGCATACAGACGCGGCAATGATGACCAGCGCGGCAAAACCGGGTTTTATTTTTTTAAAACCGTCCATTATAGTGTCCCGTTCGTTCCTGAATTAAGTTTCAGCTTGAATTTATACACGGTAATGTTTTTCCATAACCTTAGCAACGGATTGAGAATTACCCTGCGAGAAATATCTTTATGAATAGTATGCCAGACGATACACTGAACGTTATGCAGTTGCGCGCGGCGATTTTGCATTCCCTCGAATTTTATGGTGACTATTGATCCGGAAAAATCGTATTTCTAGCGTTGAAATCAGACGAATCATTCTAGAACAGGCCAAGCGGGCCCACGTAGGCCACATTGGCTCCGCGCTCTCCATCGCCGACATCGTCGCTGCGCTTTATGGCGGCGTCTTGCGCATTTCCTCGGTCGATGATCCCGAGAGGGATCGCTTTGTCTTATCCAAAGGACATGCTGCCCTTGCGGTGTATGCGGCTCTTTTTCTGAAGGGATGGTTGACGGAAAAAGATTTGAACACCTATACATCCGACGGCAGTCTTGTAGGAACGCATCCTGACCGCGCTCTAAAAGGCATAGATTTTTCGACAGGCTCTTTGGGGAATGGACTGTCCTATGCTGCCGGAGCGGCTCTTGCCGCGCGCATGCACCGTTCCCAACGCCGCGCTTTTGTTCTCATCAGCGATGCCGAATGCAACGAAGGTTCCACCTGGGAAGCGATCATGTTTGCTGCGCATCACCGTCTCTCGAACCTGGTTGCTATCGTGGACCTCAATGGGCAGCAAGCCTTCGGCTATACTAAGCAAGTTTTGAATCTCTCTCCCATGGCGCAACGATGGAAGTCCTTTGGCTGGGACGTACACACGGTGGATGGGAACGACTCACAGAAGATAGCCCAAACCATCACGGGGTTGGATTTTTCTTCCGGCCCCCCGCATGTCCTTATTGCCCAAACCGTTTTTGGCAAGGGCGTCTCCTTCATGGAAAACCAAATAAAGTGGCATTATTCTCCGCTGTCCGAAGAGGAATATCAGCAGGCCATGGCACAAGTCAGGAGTAAAAAGTGAGAAAGGCGTTTATCAAAACTCTCATGGATTTGGCGAAAAAGGACAAACGCATATTGCTGTTGACCGCGGATCTTGGCTACACGGTTTTAGAACCTTTCAAGGACGCGTTCCCGGATCGCTTTTTCAATATGGGGGTCGCCGAACAAAACATGGTCGGGGTGGCGACAGGACTCGCAGAAGCGGGCTTTATTCCATTTGTCTACTCCATCGCATGTTTTGCGGCGCTGCGTCCTTACGAGTTCATTCGCAACGGCCCTATTCAGCACCGCCTTCCTGTGCGTATCGTCGGAATTGGGGAAGGATATGATTATGGAAGCGAAGGTCTCACGCATTACTCTCTGGAAGACGTGGGCGTGATGCGCCTGCAACCCGGCATTACGGTGATTGCTCCCGCCGATTACACCCAAGCCCAGAGCGCGCTATCGGCTAGCTGGAATCTTCCCGGCCCTGTTTATTATCGCTTGGGTAAAAGCGAGAAAAATATAATTCATGATTTGAAGGGGCGATTCGCTATAGGGCGCGCGGAACTAATACGGCAAGGACAGGATTGCGTGTTTATCTCGATGGGAAGCATCACCTACGACGTGGTCCGAGCTGCCGAAAATCTGGAACAGCGCGGGGTACAATGCGCCGTGGTGGTAATCTCAAGCTTCAATCCCTCGCCCGTCAAAGACATCGCGGAAATACTGGAAAAGTACCCGCTGGCAATTACCGTGGAAGCGCATTATTCTGTCGGGGGACTCGGATCGTTCGTGTCAGAGGTCATTGCGGAAAGAGGGATACCATGCAAACTCTTGCGCTGTGGCGTTCAGAGCATGCCCACCGGTGTCATCGGATCAGATAGATACCTTCAAGCTGCTCAAGGGATTTCTCCCGAAGCGCTTACGGACAAAGTTCTTCAAGCATTGCGAAAAAAAGAGGTGACCCGATGACCGATACGCACAGCGGCGCCACCAGCTCCAGAAAACGATTGAGCGCGATCGTTGCGTGTTATCGAGACGCCGAATCAATTCCCGTTATGTACGAGCGTCTAACAGCAGTTTTTCAAAAAATCAAGCTGGATTACTACGAGATACTATTCGTCAACGATTGTAGTCCCGATAACTCAGCGCAAGTGTTGAAAGAATTGGCGGCAAAAGACAGACGGGTCATTGTCATCACGCACACACGAAACTTCGGCTCTCAAAATGCTTTCACGAGCGGCATGAGAATTGCCACGGGAGACGCGGTGATCCTTTTGGACGGAGATCTTCAAGATCCACCCGAACTGATCGAGCAGTTTTACGCGAAGTGGCAAGAAGGTTACGATATTGTTTATGGCGAGCGCATTAAGCGTGAAGCAACTTTATTCATGAGCCTCGCCTACAAGGGATTTTACCGCCTGTTTCGAGCGATGTCGTATATACCGATTCCTCTGGATGCAGGAGATTTTTCTCTCATCGACCGGCGCGTCGTGGACATGTTGAATAAACTGCCGGAAATAAATCGCTTCCTACGAGGACTGCGCGCTTGGGTAGGGTTCAAGCAGGTTGGAGTTCCTTACTTGCGCCCCGAACGGCTTTTTGGTCGTACGACAAATTCTTTTCTGAAAAATGTGCGCTGGGCACAAAAAGCGATTTTTTCTTTCTCCTATGCGCCGCTTGATTTTATTGGGGGATTGGCTATGTTTATCGTCTGTATGTCCTTTCTGGGTATCCTTGTGCAAGCTACCAGCCGAATTTTTATTCCAGGAATCGTCCCCAGCGGCTTTACGACATTGATTATTCTCATCCTTTTCATGGGAGGGATTCAGCTTTTATGTTTAAGCATTATCGGCTCCTATTTGGGACACATTTACGATGAGGTCAAAAGACGCCCTGCGTACATTGTGGACAGCATTCTTAATGCACCTCCGGGCAATATACCCTCGTAAAAACATGAATTCTTTGTTTCGCATGCTATAGATGGAAACAACGCGATTTTGTCCTCTTTGCCGTTGTAGCCAAAGTTTTAAGGTATTTGCTGAAGCGAACATCGATGCGCAAAAAATTGCCAACGATCAGTACAGCTATGCCTCCCGAAAATTTCCAGATCGCATGCATCACCGGCTCGTGATTTGTTCCGGCTGCAATTTGCTTTACGTCAATTCCGCCTTCTCCCAAGACACCTTGACTCAGGCGTATGTCGAGGCTGCGTTTGACAGTCAAGAAGAAGCAAGATTTGCAAGCCGGACATACGGCAGTTTTCTGACTTCGCTAAAGCGGCGCATTCCCGATTTGGATGGCGCATTGGATATCGGCACCGGGGACGGAGCTTTCTTAGTGGAGCTGCTTGCCCATGGATTCTCGCGCGTGGGGGGTGTAGAACCATCCAGGGCGCCCATCGCAGCGGCTAAAGATGCGATTCGACCTTTGATCAAAAATTCCATCTTTCAGGCCAGTGATTTTCCTCAGGAAAGCTTTAGTCTTGTGAGTTGCTTTCAGGTATTGGAACATGTCCCCGATCCTTTGGAGTTGTTCCGGAACATTCACGCGCTATTGAAGCCCGGGGGAGCCGTATTCGCAATTTGTCATAATCGCAACGCATTATCCGCAAAAATTCTAGGAATGAAATCCCCTATCTATGACATCGAGCATCTACAAATATTCTCTAAAAAAAGTGCGGCGTTTCTTTTGCACAAGAGCGGCTTTGTGAACATCGAAGTCAAGCCGATCTTCAACTGTTATCCCCTACACTATTGGATAAAGTTATTCCCGCTCCCGTTACAATTCAAGCGTCACCTCCTATCCGCATCAAAAAAAGTTGGGATCGGTTACATGCCCATCGCATTTCCTGCCGGGAATCTCGCACTGATTGGCACGAAAAGACCTTCCGCATGAAGCACGTACTCATCACCGGAGCCACGGGATTCGTTGGCGCCAATCTCGCGCGACGATTGATAATGGAAGGTCACGACCTGCACTTATTGATTCGTCCAGCCCACAAACCTTGGCGCATTGAGGAAATACGAAAAGACGCGCATTGCCATGAGGTGGAATTGTCCGATGCCGCAGCAGTCGCCAGCGTTGTTGAAAAAATCCGACCAGATTGGGTGTTTCATCTGGCCGCGTACGGCGCCTATGCTTCTCAAAGCGATCTACAGACAATGATTCAGACAAATATTCTAGGCACGGTCCATCTCCTGGAGGCATGTTTAAAAACAGGATTCGAGTCGTTCGTCAACACGGGATCCTCCTCCGAATATGGAATCAAAGATCATGCCCCTTCGGAAACGGAAATCGTCGAACCAAACAGCCACTACGCAGTGACCAAAGCATCCGCGACTCTTTTCTGTCGTTACGCAGCCCAACGACACAAAGCGTCCATTTCGACACTGCGGCTTTATTCGGTCTTCGGACCGTACGAGGAACCAACTCGCCTGATTCCTACCCTTATTCGTCGTGGGCTGGCAGGAGAGCTTCCTCCACTAGTTGATCCGAATGGCGCTCATGATTTTGTTTTCATCGATGATGTCCTGGATGCCTATATGCTGGCCGCAACCGTTGTAAATCAAGAGTTTGGGGCAGCTTACAATATCGGCACAGGGACGCAGACCACCATGCGCGAAGTGGTAGAAATCACGCGCCGGGTGTTAAAAATCCCCGAGAAGCCGGTCTGGGGTTCCATGCCCAATCGCAGCTGGGATACAGCAGTCTGGTTGGCGGATAACCGCAAGACGCGAACCGCGCTGAATTGGAAACCATGCAACTCGTTCGAGAATGGTTTTTGTCGTACGGTGGAATGGTTTCGACAGCGACCCAAATGACGAATGATGGTTTTGATCTTCGCTGGTGCCTGCTCAACGTCGTAAACAGAATCCCCAATCCAGAATTATTCTACCAGTCTTGTCTCCTCTTCTTTTTATTGGCTTCTTATTTCTTGCGATCGCGCCGGGACGAGATCGGTCGCCTCTTTTTCCCGATGGCATCTTCGTTCTTTTCCTTTGCCTGTTCATGCTTGCTGGCCGCTGGCCTTGTTTTTTAGCTCCCACGCTAGATCTTGACGAAGATCAATTTATTGCAGCAGCGATGAAACTCTTGAGAGACCCCATATTCTGGTGCTCTACCGACACAGGCAGTTCGGGACCACTCAATATCTATCTGTTGATGTTACCCGCATTATTTGGACTGAAGCTTGAATACGCAGTCAGTCGCATGATCGGGTTCTTTGGAGAAAGCGTTTAGGCAGAAAATAATTCCTGAAATGCATGCTCGCTTTTATGGTCGGGGCGTGTTTATTCAGCGTGGTAATTACTTAAATCCGGCGTGAAAATGGCATTTTCAGACGAGGGGTTTCAGTTTTTTAATCTTCTTCATGGCAAATTCGAAGACATCCCGGTTGGGACTATTTTTTGGAAACTTCAACGTGGGAATATGCTGAGTTCTCACTAATTCTCCGGGCATCATGAGAAGACGATGCCGAAGGGTGGAGAGCGTGAATGATTGCCAGTCTTCTGGTAAACACAATCTCTTGAACCAGATCACCAGATTGTAGGCCAAGAGAGATAATTCGGCGTACAAGGCATTAGCAGGGAAGCACCCCGTTGGCGCACTCCCAAAGGGAAAATCGTTTTTCAATATCCGAATGATTCTCTCCAATCCTGCTCGATCCTTATAAAAGGTGAAGACACCATAAGGGGTGATGTCGAGATTGGTGACAATCACCGAGTAGGCATATTTCTCCATGGTAAAGAGAGTCAGGTTTTCTTCAGGATCATTTTTCACCTTTCTTCTCAATACGACGAAGCGGTAATCTTTTTTCCACCCCTGCGGCTGATACAAAAACTCGGAAGTGGAGAAGAGACTATTGACGGTGTGATAACGGAGTTCGGCAACCTTCTTCTGGGTCTTCTCCTTAACGAGTGGGTAAATTCAGCCCTATGATAA
>CAZOWS010000121.1:0-4015 GCA_964583365.1 uncultured Actinomycetota bacterium | reverse complement strand
TTTCAATCAACAAATGGACTTCGTCCAGGATTTCAGGGATTTTCTGAATTTCATCCATAAAATGGTCAAAGGCTCTCGTGTGAGACCCATTGCATCTACCTCATGCCTAAGCATTTCCGGATGAGATTTGTATTTTAGATAGATGTCTCGGGCCAGAAAATCAAGCGTCAGACTGCGCACTCCGACAAGTTTTTCACGAATGAGCGTACTTTTGCCGGTTTGGCGGGCGCCGAATAGGAAAAAACTCCTATGTCCAATAGGCAGCGATAGTGTTCTTTTGAACATATGCTCCTAATTTACAATGTAAATTAGGAACGTCAAGTATAATTTACATGCTAGGCTGCGGCGTCGAGGACGGCTTGGGCGGCGGCGAAGGTGCTCACGTCATTGCGAGCCGAAGGCGAAGCAATCTCGTCGGGATTGCTGCGCTGCGCTCGCAATGACGCGGAGGCGACAACGGCCTCTTCCGCAGCAATAGCAGCTTCAAGAATGCGCAGAATTTCCGCTTCGCGCGCGTTGAGGGCTTTAAGGTCAATCACCGGTTTGGCCCCCTTGTCACCCTGAGCAAAGCGAAGGGTCTCGTCCGGCTTACCCACTGAGAGATCCTTCGCTTCGCTCAGGATGACAGGGGTCGGCGGCAGGATGACAATATTCTCTAATGGAATCGCACCCAAAGCCCTTATCGCCGCAATCGCCGTGTCCGCATCCTTACCTTGCGCCATGGCCAAGAGCTTTTTCACCGCATCTGCGCCAGTTTCTGGAACTATGTCCTTGTCACCCAAAATCATCGGCCCGGCGATGGCCATTACTTTTTCTTCCGGCGTGGCCTTAGGATTTGCCGCGCGCTCGTTCAATGCCTTTTTCGCCGCGGCCATTTGCTTTTTGTTCCGTTTGGTATGCGACAATGCGATTATCGCTTCGCTCAACGCGTATTCATTAATATCGCCCAAAGACGCTAGAAGACCTTCGTTTAGGTCTTTGTTTTTAAATCTCTCGATGGAGTGAATAGCAGCAATAACCACGTCAGCATCCCGATCAACATCCGTGAGCAATTCCAGTATGGCGGCTCTAAAATCATCCTGGAGAACAACGGCCGGCGCTTCCCAACCAAGCTCCAACATCAGGGCCAATGTCTTAAGAACATATTCTCCATCCTTCTGTTTCAGTAAATAGACTAAACGCTCTGTGACGATATTAGGCAACTCTTCCACGCGCATCAATCCAGAGACACCTGCAAAACATTCGTCCGCCTTGGGTTTTTGGGCCAGCTCTCTTAACAAGGCTATGGGGAAATCGGGCTGGCTACCCCACAGAACCGCCAGGGCTTCCACGGCCGCAAGAAGCAATTCCTTGTTCTCTTTCCTTTTGTCTTCCGCAATAGCAAGTAGCCTTTCTTTGAACCCACCGCTTCCATTCTTTAGCTCGTCTATTTTTTCCAATGGCACTTTAAGCTTTGTCAGCGCTTTGAGTAGCGCCAGAGTAACTGCCTTTCCCGTGCTTACCAGCGGATACAAATATGCTCTTATTTCCTCCACGGTCAGTCTTATAGCCGCCAACGCATTTGTTGCAGCAACACGTTTGGGAATTTCTGAGGTGACCGATAAGTGGCGTGTTAAAAATTCCTTCACGACATCCTTGTAGCCGTCGGGCAAATCCGCTTCTTCCCACAATCGCGCGGCATTTTCACGCACGGCGCTATCCCCATCCATGAATGCCGATTGAAACGCGCGACACAATTCATGGGGTGGGATTTTCAAAGCGACCATTGTCATCAGCGCCTCCATGCGAATTTTATAGGCGTTGGGATCTTCCGAATCTGCTGACTTGGCAATGCATTTAAACATTTTCATGCGCTGGACATAGTCTATGTCGGCAGGCAGAAAATGCCTCATCGCACGCAAGGCAGCGATCATTTCATTCTCTGTCATTTGACTGGTTATCGGCGGCCATAGCCATGGCAAAATAGCGGAATAACCAAGTTTTGATAATTCTTCGAAGGCTACTGCGTGCACTGCTGGCTCTCTATCGTCCGGAAGCAGGTTTCTCAGTTCGGTGTACGTTTTTAATTTGGCGCCCGGCAAGAGCAGGTATTTTCGGATAATGCGCAATGCCATGGCTCGCACTTCGTCGTCCTTATGCGTGGAGAATGTCATCAATCTTTCTTGGAAGCCCTCATGGGCGGAACCCATTTCTTGCAATACTTCCATGGCTTTGACGAGGTCTTTGGCATCGGTCGCGGGATCAACCAAGAGAGCCAGCAATTCCTTTTCAAACTCGGCTATCGTGGCTATCCCCAACGCGCTCAAGGCCATGATCTTTTGCAGACGCGGCCATGCATTGCCGAGAATTTCTGCTTTAAGGGTGCGCAAATCAAACTCCGCCAGCATGTCTTCCCTATTCAAGAATCGCCCCGCGGCAACACGCACGCGCAAATCGTCGTCATGCAGCAAAGGCATCAGCATGTCTTTCATTTCTTGCTCCGTGTAAGCCCAATATTGCAAGCGATCGACCGCGAAGGCCCTAATTTCAGGGCTTGCATCGGTGAGCAAATCGTTGGCATCCGTATATTCGGACGGAACGCCACCTATCCAGTCGAAGAAATGCAAAGCCACGAGAGTTTTCTCCGGATCAGTTGTGTTCGACAAGAGCTTGAATTTCTTTCTTACTTTTCGCACCTGTGGGTCATCGGGCGTCGCGCCCTGCAATGCCTCCAGCATCGCGCGACCTACCTCGGCGGTGAATACGTCATCGCGAATATTCAGCAACAGCCCTGTCGTCTCGGGCCCTGGCCAGAGAGCGGCAAGGCTGCGTATGGCGGAGGCAACATTTTTATCGTCGCTAGGGCGAGCCTCCTTGATGAGCTTTTCCAAATATCGTTTAAGAACGTCCTCTTTTATGCCTAATTTCACGAACTCCTCAGCGGCATAGCGGGCTGCAGTGGGATAGGCTTTGTTGATGTCAAACAGCGCCAGCAGCTTTTCTTTGATACTCGCGATCGGCACTTTTAGTTTGAATAGACCCTCCACAGCCATCCACCTCGTGAAATTATCGCCATTCTCCAGCCAATCCATGTAGCGGTCTTTCAATTTCATTTTCTCAGGCGCTGTTAATTTCTGCGACGTCAACGCGTTCATAGCCTCCCCAGCCCAATTGATGGGATTTTGGTCGAATGTCTCCATCGCTTTTGCCTTGATCCATGCGCCTTCGCCCCAATCTATCAGGGCTTGCACAATGTCCTTATCTTTAAACCAAATCATTTTCAGTTTTTCAATGATCTTCGGCGTAGCGCATTTTTTCGCCATGATGAAGGAAAGATTTTGCAGCAATGTTTCGTTATCCGCGTTTTCCATGGCGGCGAGGAAGGAGGGGAGAAGGGTGGCCTCGCCCTGAATAGCACGGGCCCCATTGTCACCCTGAGCGAAGCGAAGGGTCTCGCCCGGCTTACCCTTTGAGAGATCCTTCGCTTCGCTCAGGATGACAGTAGCTGTAGAGGGCCTCGCAATGACAGCGAGAACCTCGCCCAATGCCTCAATCACCCTTTGGCGGCTGACAGCATCATCCGGAATTCTCAACGCCAACAACTTCTGAATCGCAGTAGTATCTTTCTCACCCAAAATCGTGGGCGCGGCGATCACCCAGGGTTTGCGTAAGGTATCGCTCTGGATTTTTCTCAGATTGGCTTTTACTTCATTGATTTTTTCCTGCGGGAGTTTCAATTCGCCAAGCGCCAGCAGGACTATGCCCAGTTCATTGGCAAACATGCTCTCCAGATTATTTATTAGGCCTTGGATTAATTCGGCATCTTTGGCAGATATCGCCAACTTGCCGACCATCGCGATTTCCAGGGAATTGTGCTGGCCCAACATTGCGATAATTTTATTTCTAACCGCGGGACTAAGCGGATAGTCTAGCTCGATGAGTTTTTCCATCGTGTTCAGATGATCGTTTATATCGCCTGACTCGAAGCCCAAGAGCTTGAGCAAACCTTTTTCGATCGCAACCTCGTCCGAGTCCT
>CAZOWS010000120.1:0-3511 GCA_964583365.1 uncultured Actinomycetota bacterium | reverse complement strand
CAGTCCTTTCGCCACGGCCTCAATCACAACCTGAGGTTCCTTTTCAACACGGCCATCAGGCAATGTCCGCGCCAAGCCGCGGGAGTCTAAGATCTCATCAATCTCATCTTCGGTAAGATAGGATGCAAGAAACTTTTCGTCCTCCGATGGCGACGTTTTTCGCCTTGCCTGCACGGCGACTTCCCCAAGCCATTCATTCAGTCCGTGCCGTATATACACGGGGAAATAATGCGGTTTGGGAATGATCTTGCCCGCCTGCGCCACCGCCATGGCCGCAAGGCCCAGGGATATGTTTTGAACAACAGTCTGATCTGTTTCCGTTGTCAGCAATTTCTGCAAGGCCGCGCGGGCCGACGACTCGTGTATGGTTCCGAGCATCAACGCCGCTGTGCCTCTCACGGCAGGATGCGAATCTCCAAGCGCGCGCAAGAGTGCGGGCACAAGCGCGGATCGCCCTAGGGAGATGGCAATTTTATGAATTTCCGCGAAGGCCTCCTCGCTGTAACGCCCTTTGTACTCGAAGAGACGGACAAGAGCATCCATGGCCTCCACAGCCTTCGCTTTCCCGAGGCTTCGAGCGATTTCTAACTTCAAAATAGGATCACGCGACAATGGCATTTTTTTCACAAGCGCCGCTATGGCTTTCTCGCCCCCGATTTCCCCCAAGGCCTTTGCCGCCGCCTTGCACATTTCTTCTGTGCCGGTATTTAAAAGGGCCTCTAGCGCCGGCACAGTGTCTTCAGACTTAATCCGGCCCAGGGCTTTTGCGGCAGCAACAGAAAAATCATGGCGCCTAACTATATCCTTATCCTCATAGCCAAGCAGAGTCACTAGACCGGCAACAGCGTCCTTCGAACCCATGATCCCTAAGGCCCGAATGGCCGGCACTGCCAAATACCTATCTTTTCCTTTGAGCTGTTGATCCACAATGCGTAGCAATTGCGGCACGGCCTTTTCATCGCGAAGTTCCACGAGAGCAGCTATGGCCTCCTCCTGCACCTCATCATTGGAATCCTCCAACATCCTACGCAAGGGCGCCATGGCGCGCGGCTCCTTGTTCAAGCGCAATATTCTTACGGCATACAAGCGCATCTCGTAATTCTGATTATCCAGAAAACTTAAAGCGCGCTCGAAAGCCGTTGAGTCTTTGATATGCGCCAAAGCGCTCAGCGCTGCCCCGCGAAGCGAATGTGACTTACTATCCAGATGCTTGTGAATGGCGTCCAATGCTGCGGTATCACCGATGTCTCCTAAAATATGAAGAACACGGAATGTCATGTCCCTCGAATCACCGCGCTTCAAGGCATCGAGAAGTTCCGGCACAGCGCTCTTTCCCATTTCAACCAATGCGTCGTACGCCTCCTTCTGCGCTGCACTCAAGAGAGTCGAACGGTTCATCACGGCCAGCAAGGCCGGCACAGCCTCCGGCCGACCCATGCGGCCCAAGGCCTTGACCAGCGCCACAACCTTTTCAGGCGCTATAGTGGTTCGACGCAGCATGTGTATCATCCTGGGCAATGGATCTTTTGCGGCAAGAATGCGCCAATCCCTGATTCCAGCAGCGCGCAGAAAATCCCTTCGCAATGGCGAATGGATCATCGCCTCGCGGATTTGAGCGCGGAGGTCGCGCGTGCATTGCTCGAGTATATTTTCATGGGCATCGCTCAGCGGCGAACGATGTTGCTTCACTTGTTTCCAATCCTGATCCACATCTTGGTTTGCAAGCCGCTCGAGCGTGCCTTGAGTCATAACGCTCAATTTATTACCGAAGACAAGCCGCTCTTGCACATAATTCACCATGAGCTCTTCGGCAAAGTCTTCCCAGCTTTCCGTCTTGCGATAATTATTTTCGAACCACTCGCGAAATTCCGTCAATTCCTCCGCGCGTCTTTCTGCATCGCCGCGCAATGGATCAGTGGCTCGCAATGCCTCTAAAATCCTGCGAATTATTTGCGGCTGTTCACGCAAAATCCGATGCATTTCCTCATGGACAACGCACAAGGCCGTCACTGTCTCAGGCGTGATCTTGCGCTTTTTCCCCACGACTTTCTGCAAGGCCATGGCCACCACATCGATGACCTCTTGCGATTCCCACTGCACAGAGCCGTCGGGCATGGTGCGTGACAGGCCCCGCACGTCGATGATCTCTTCGATTTTTGCGGGAGTAAGGTAAGGGGCAAGAACCGCCAAATGCTCCTTCAGCGCCATGCGAATATACAACGGAAAATGATGCGGCTTGGGAATGAGTTTTGCAGCCTGGCCTACCGCGATGGCCGCCAAGGCCTTCGCGATCTGTTTTCGTATGTCTTCGCTTTCTTCCTGGGCTAAGGCCTTGCTCAATGCCTCTCGCGTGGAGGGGTCTTTCATTATGCCCAGGATTATGGCTGCCCAAAAGGCGCGAATATTGCCGTGATAAGAAAGAGCTTGTATTAAGGCAGGAATCGCCGGCGAACCAATTTGGCTCAAACCTATCGCGGCCTCTGGCGCCCATGCGCGGGATGACAATAATTCCATGAGCGGATCGATAGCCGCTTCGGCCTTGAGATGGCCCAAGGCACCAGCAATCCCTGATGTGATTTCACCATCATGCAATCTTGTTAGGGCAGCAATCAGCGCAGGTATTGCTTGCCGGTCTCCAATAGCGCTCAGCGCGGAAACCGCCGATTCCCTGACTTTCATTTCCTTATCCTCGAGTGCCTTGCACAATGCCCCAACGGCCTTCGAAGAGCGTATGCTTCTCAATGCTTTCGCCGTGTGTTCCCGCACCTGTTCATCCTTGTCTTCTAAAAGAGGGATCAATCCATCCACGGCATTTTCAGAGCCAATTTCTCCCAGAGCAAAAATCGCCCCAATGCGCACATGAGGTATTCCCTTGTTCGCACCGGCAATGCGCAGCAAATCCGGAATGGATTTCTCATCCTTCCTGATCCCCAGCACCTGCACAGCCAATTGGAGCACGTCTTCATGTCCATCGCTCAACATCCTTCGTAGCGACACATTCAGAGTGGGATCATTGAATTGTGCGAGAGCCCGCACAGCCTCTTTACGAACCGTGGGTGATTCATCGCTGAGAAGGACTACCATCCGGCCTTTCGATTGCTCATCCTTCATCATGCCGAGAGCCTTCACAGCATTCTCGCGAACATCCCCAGAAGTATCGTCCAGCAGCAGCCGAATGTTTTCCAGCGCCGAGATGTCGCTGATCATCCCAAGAGCTAATGCAGCCAAAGCGCGCATGTGCGGCGCCTTTTCCTGCAAAGTATTTATGAGTGTAGGAACAACAGCCGGACCGAGTTCGACAATGACCTCAGCCACATCTTTTTCATTAACACCTTTGCCAACAGGCCAAGACCATATCTTCAGAAATACCGGCAAAGCCTGAACATCGCCGATACGCGCAATGGCTTGCATGGCCTTTTTGCGCTGATCTTCGGACGCATAGAGTTTTATTTTTGATAAGTCCTCAAGAAGGATCTTGACCGGATCGGTAGATTCTAGAACGCGCGGATCC
>CAZOWS010000119.1:0-5881 GCA_964583365.1 uncultured Actinomycetota bacterium | reverse complement strand
CACTTTGCATTGGGATTGAAGTTGCTGCTCGTAATATCGCAGCAATTTTTCCTCTGCTTCGAGTTTCCTTTGCGCGCTTTCCACGCCCATCTGGTTGCGATTCAAAAGTGGAATCGGCAAAGAGATGCCGCCGGCAACCTTCCTTTCCACATCCCCCGCTGTCTCGCGCTCCATAAAGGAGGACAGCGTAAAATCCGGCCATGCCTCTTTGCGGGCCAGATCCGCTTCTTTGCGGCTGCTCTCTATCGAAAGTCGCTGGGCGGAAAGGATAAAACTTTTTGCCATCATCGCTTTCATCCACTTGTCCTGCGCCAGAGATACGGCCCCAGATAGCCATGGAATCTGGATTTGCGGCTTGACCCCGTTCTCCCATCCTATGTAGAGATTGAGTTTTTCATAGGCGCTTTGTGCCGCGCCACTGATTCGGAATAGATCTGCGGTCAGATGACGCAGCTCCATCGCGACCAACCTGCTTTCGACCTTTTGCTGGGGCGACGGGAAACTATGGCCATCCAAATAGGACTGAATCAGCGCGAATCGCTTTTGTCGGGCTTCGATGAGCTCCTTCTTCTTGCTGTTCACGTGATACTCGTAGGCCAGACGTATCACGTCATGCATGAGAGCCAAACGCGCTTCGTCGTGGCGCACTTCATTGATTTGCGCTTCCAAGTCTACGATTTGGCCTCGAAGGGCGCGCTTGCCAGGAAAGAAAATCGGCTGGCTGAATCCCATCTGATACAACGGTCCGTGTGTTTCTCCGGCCCGCTTTCCACCGACGGCAAAATCCACGAGCGGATTTTGCCACGCTCGGGCCTGCAATGCCGCCGACTTTTTCTCCGCAACGCGCGCGGAAAGCGAAGCAACATAATCGTTGCGTGCGAGGGCGCGGTGGACAAGGTTTTCCAGATTTTCCACAGGCGCGGAAGACGCCGCAAAAGCCTGCGTGACCGGCATCATGAGATAAAGAAAGCAACTCCAAAGCGATCGTTTGCTAAACATCCTATCCTCCTTTGAATAAAAGTTTTCCCCCCTTTGTAAGGGGGGATCAAGGGGGGTAGAACCTTACAAAGGATGGGGATAAAAAGTTTGCAAGAAATGTCAGATCAGAAGACGGAAGGCGCGCAGGGCAAAAAGATCCCCGCGTCCGGAGACATGCCTTGGAGAACAGGGGAACTGCCTTACGCCGGCAATGCCGTTGGCATTGTCCGTATGGGCAGGAAAAACATGCGCAGCCTTTTTCGCAAACAACAGCGGGTTGCGACCAACACCACGGGAAAACATGGAGGCATCGGAAAGAAAAGGAATATCCCGGCACGGGCCACAGCAATCACTTTGAAAATCAGCCATCACGCGATGCGCCGACGGTGGCATTCCCACATGCTGCGCATGCCGATCGTTCGGGCCGCAAGGCATGAGCTCCACCGCTGCATGACCATCCGATCCATAGCACATAACGGGATTAAGCGGACAAACAGCAGTCAGGATAAAAAAGACCAACAAAGCTTTGGATATTGTTCTCATGCTCGAGGCAATCTATCACTTTGATTGGACATTGCCTACGACATTCCATGTCCAAAAAAAAGTAGACCGGCAAAAAAGGCCAGTGTCGCTTGGTACGTTTGGACTAATGCCTGAAGTCATCCACCCTACGCCGGGTAAACATCCTTCAGAGGAGAGTGCAAAAGTAAATCCAAGGTTGCGACCTCTGGCCTTTTTTACCGGTCCGGCACCATGCTACGACAAAAACAAAAAAAGCCTATATGATTGACGTCATATTAAATCAACTATTTTATGCCGAGCATTCCCCTCGTCCGCCAAATCCCGATAGCACGATGGTTCGTCGGCAAACGACGGCAATACGGCTAAATCACCCAGTAATTCCACAAATTTCTCGCACCCGACGCGATCCACGAACGCAATAAAATCCTCGTATGACGCCCGTCACGTTAGATGCCCCGCAGACCACCTTCTGCTAACAGTGTTCCTCGTGTTCGGGAGTTACGGGCCGCCCGCGCAGTATTTTGGGCAGCACGAATACCAGCCAAGCGATACCCCCGGCCATCCAAATCACAGCCGCAACCGAGAGAAAGTGAAAATACATGGCAGGATGCCAATCCGCGCCAAAGCGTATCGCCAAAGCGGCCAAAAAAAGAATTCCGAACGCCGTCACCGCGGGCAATCGCTTGTCCAACAACTCCCCATAACCCAAATGGCTAAGCGTCACGCGCGTCGCGACAGAAAGCGTCATCAAACTAAATCCCCCGATAAACAAGATGTGCAAGGCCGCGATGCGATGCAGCGGCATCAAAAACGTGACCCATAGTCCAAGCATCACCATCCACAACGATATCCAAAGAAAACGAACGTAGATGTCCTTTACCACCGGCACTTTGTAACACTGCGTAGTCCAAAGCAGCTCAATGGAAACAATAATCGCGCGCACAAATTGTCCGGATGTTTTTTCCCCGGCCGCCTCCAGGATAAAACTCATAAAAAGAAAAAGACCTGCCCCGCAATGAATAAGCACTCTGCGACCTGATGCGCCCAGAACAGGCAATGTCTCATGCCCCATCAGCCGCGGCGCAAGAAAACCCCCAATGCCCATGATCAAGCACAAAAACATCCCCTGGTTGATCATCAACAGCCCCAACATGCTCCACCCCGGACTCACCAGGCCCGACCAATATAGAATCTGCAGCAATGCCCCCAGAGCTCCGTTCGCCAATCCCATGGGGACAAATACAAAATCTTTGGGCGGCGTATTTCGCCTTTGAGGAAATCGGCGCAACGCAAAAGCGATGATAGCGCCGATACTCAATAAGAAGGCGCCATAGCCCAAGCGCCAAAATCCCGCAAACAGGAATACAGGCCCGGCTACGAGACAAAACAAAGCGAAAAAAACTTCGGCACGCGTGGGATACGCAACGCCCATGAAGCGCGGCAGCGCAGTAAATAAAAACCCCGTAGCAAAAGCCATCAGAAAACACTGAATCTGCAGCGCTCCATGCAACAATTTGGAATAGTGATGAATCCAGGCAAGATCGTAGAAAAGCCAATGCGAGACACCCGCACAGCCCAGCAAAATCCCTAAAGGAAAAAAAATCCGGAATGGATTTTTAGTAATTGTAATTAGGGACACACGTCGTATTCCGATTTCGCAGGTTCATAGTGATAGTAGGATGCGCTGAGATTTATCATGGAATTAAGAATACGACGTGTGTCCCTAATTGGCAGCCGCGTACACGCACCATGGATCCTCCGCGAGCCAATCTCCCTGTATGGCAAAAGCCCGGGAGCGCGATCCTCCGCACATCCCCCTGTAAGCGCACACACCACATTGGCCACCCAACAAATCAGCGTTGCGAAGGTCGCGGAACAGCGGCGAATTCTGATAAATATCGGCAAGAGAGTTTTTTCGAATGCTCCCACCCGTCACGGGCAGAAAACCACTCGGATACACATCGCCTTTATAGGAAATGAACACAAAACCCTTGCCCGAATTGACGGCCTCCGGCGCGCGACCTATCGTGCCACGCGGCCCCAGCGCCGCCGTGAGTTCCTCCGGCAAAATGTGCCCGCGGCACGCGATCGCCTCGGTATCATGCCCTGTCTCGCGAAGTTTCTGCTGCAAATAATAACGGTGATAATGCGGCGCCTCGGTGACTTTGATGAAGAATGGTACCGTCTTAGAAAAAGCATAGATTTGCTCGAAGAGCTTCTCCACTTGCGCCGCATCAAGACCAGGAATAGCCGCACCCCTGCCCGTGGGGACAAGAAAAAAAATCTCCCAAAAAACCACGTCCAATCTTTGAACAAGAGCCGCCAGACCCGCAAAATCACCCGCATTCCCTCCATGAAACACCGTGTTGATTTGCGCGGGAAGCCCTGCTTCATGCGCCCAAGCGATAGTCTGCAGCGTGCGCTTAAACGTTCCCGGCACCTGGCGAAAGTCATCGTGTTTTTTTTCGTCGGAAAAATCCAAGCTCTGCGCAATCTGCGTCAACCCAGCCTCTTTCAAAGCAAAAATATCGGCCCGAGTCACCTTATCCGTCGCCGCCGGTATCGTCGCGACACGCAGCCCTCGCTTTTTTCCATGCCGTATGAGATGCAGCAAGTCCTTGCGGGACAAAGGATCTCCGCCAGTAAACACCAAGACACTGACTCCCAAATCGGCGATCTGGTCAATAAGACTCAACCCCTCCGCCAGGCTTAATTCTCCGGGCAGCGGCAACGGCTGCGCCTCGGCGCGGCAATGCACGCATGCCAACCCACAGGCCTGCGTCACTTCCCAAATCGCGATAAACGGAGTGGTATCAAATTTCATTGGATCTCCTTAATCTCCTCATCCGTTAAATAGCAGGATGGGTCCGCCGCCATTGGGTCGCCTGTCAAAGCGGCCGCGCGAGTGCGCAGCCCACCCCCGCAGACTTGCTTCCAGCGACAAGTCTCGCAGCGTCCTTTGAGATAGGGCAACTTATCTTTCAGCCGCGCCATCAAAGGATCTCTTGTATCCATCCAGATTTCTGAAAACTTCCTCTCGCGCACATTGCCCAGCTTGTAATCCATCCAGAACTGATCCGGATGCACGTTGCCTTGAAAATCGATGTCCGCGATCCCAACGCCCGAGGAATATCTGCCTCCCCCGTTCCACTCGAGATACTTCAAAACCTCGGCAGCGCGCGGATTGTTTTCCTTCAACATCTGCATGTACAGATGCGGGCCGTCGCAAGGATTGTCCACGGTCAGGATTTCCTTCTGTATATTTCGTTGTTTCAAGGAATCCACCCAGGCTAGGATCTTGTCTATGGTCGCTCGCGTCTTTTCATTTTGTGGAATAAAAAGAGCCTTCCCCCTACCCGCTGGCACCAGATGATAAAAACACACGCGGTCTATGTTTTCTTTTTCAATGAATTCAAAAACTTGTTCCAGATTGTCGGAAGTCTTGTGCGTGAGAGTCAGACGCAAGCCGACTTTCTGCCCCACCTTCTTCAAATTACGGAATGCCTGAACCACCTTGTCAAACGTGCCCTCCACTCCGCGAAACTGATCATGGACTTCCCCGATCCCGTCCAGGCTAATGCCCACGTAGGAGAAATTTGCCGCTTTGAGGCGCGCGGCCATGGCCTCATCGATAAGCGCCCCATTCGTAGAAAGCACTATGGAAATCTTTTTTTCGCGCGCGTAGGCAGCCAGCGCAAACAAGTCCTTGCGCAAAAGCGGCTCCCCACCCGAGAACAGCACGGCAGGCACCTTGAATTCGCCCAAATCATCAAGCACAGACTTAGCCTCGGCCGTGGTTAATTCCCCGCTGTATTTTTTGGCCCACGAGTCGCTGTAACAATGGAGGCAGCGCAAATTGCAGGTGCGCGTGATATTCCAAACCATGATGGGCCGCCGCTCTTGGGCGCTCGGAGGATTCCATGCGTCCCCGCGACTGGCCAAAGCCGCAGCGCGCTTACCGTAGCGCAAAGCCTGAGATGAGGTCTCCCATCCCGCGTATATAAAAGAGAGATCTAACATTCAGCACACCTGAGGCCAAGCAGCATACTCATCCACTTCGTCGATCGCGTCCACGATCAACGAAAAATACCGGTTCAGCATGCAATTGGTCTCCGCGCGAAACATGCAGACGCCCTCGTGTTGATTCGGGCATTCTCCGCAGACGTTTTTTCGGAGAGCGACAACATAATCTTCCATTTTATCGCGGGAAACCGAGTGAACCGTCTCCACGATCTTCGGTAAGTATTGCTCTATCGGACACACCGCGCACGAGGGCAAACCGCATGACCCATCCGCACTCCGTTCCGCGCAGACGCTGCAAATTCTATCGCGCATAGCCCTGAGATATTGAGGATAAAGATTCATCATGGTGCCCCCTTTT
>CAZOWS010000118.1:0-9136 GCA_964583365.1 uncultured Actinomycetota bacterium | reverse complement strand
GTGGGGTTTTGGGGATCTCGTATCAGTTGTTGAATTTCATCAAATTTGCTGGCTATGACCACGTTGCCAGCCCGATTCATTGCAGCGGCCAATTGCTGATCCTGATCCGTAGGTAACATTTTACTGGGATCAAAGAAAAGCTGATCAAACGCGATCACCTTGGCTCCCCAGGCCTTGAGCTTATCAATGGCCTGCGCATGATACGTGCGTGGCCATGGCCAGCCTTCCATTTGCTGGAAAGAAACTTCGTCGTAATGGACAAGGATTATAGGATCGGGAGTTACGCTGTTGCCGCGGATCAGGAAGCGGAAGTCAATGAGACGCAGTTCAAAAGGATCAAAAAAACCGCGACGATCCGCAGCCCCAAGTAGCGCGGTCAAGACCAGGGCTATTAGAAGAACCGGTAAGGTTTTAGTGAGGAACCCTCGCACTGGAAAATTCTACTTCTCCACCGCCTTTGCCGCAAGCATCTTGTTGGACTGCAGTGTCATCCTGAGCGGAGCGAAGGATCTCGTTTGTGTTTGTCGCCACTGCCAACGGACGGATAGAGATTTTTCAATTTTTTGCACAAGTATATGGAATTTGGGTCCAACTCTGCGGCGTGGACAAACAGCCTAAACGCGTCTTCGGTCAGGCCCATTTTCAAGTACGCTCGTCCCAATTGTTCGTAGAGCTGCGCATTATCGGGATAATGTTCAATCAACGATCGAAGCAACCCGACGGTCTCGTGCATCATGTTGTGTAGGTGATACCAACGCACCATCACCAGCGACATCTCAGCCCCCATTCCCCCGGACGCCAGCGCGCTTCGCGTCTCATCCAATTGGCGCCTTTCGTCGCGCGTCGCTATCGCGAAATACGAGGCCTCCGACATATTACGCACATCTTTCTTCACCGCCTCCACCTGCCAGAAATAGGTCGCACCAGGCTTCAGAACTGGAAAAACAGTCGGATAAGATATCTGTGCTTTTTTTGTCTCCAAGGACCATGATTTTCCTTCACTGTCCGTTAAGGTCAGCACATAGCGTTGTGCCCCTTCACTCTCCTCCCATTGAAAGTCTGGCTTGTCCGATAGCAGCGTCGAATCGCGAGGGTACAAGGGCACAGGAACATCTTGCAAGGCAGACCGCATGCCACCCACCGCAGATAAATTGTCCTCATCGGGATCTTCGGTAAAAAATGAGGCCGCTAATTGTCGCGACATGTTTGCGAAAGGCTTGATATCAAGGGATCGCATGTTCATTGTCAGGCGAGAGTTTGGGTTTATCTTCACTATATCGCCGGTCTGAAAGATAAGCGAGCATGCGACACGTAGGGGAGTTATTACAGTGTCATGATCGTAAAGCTTCATGCCGATTTTTGCGCAGGACTCCAAACCACTCTGGCTGTAACGCTTGACCATAACCCCTGGCCCATCCACCGAAACGATCATTGCCAAATAGTCCAACGGCACCAGCGCTTCAGCCTTCCCAGCCGGGAGACCCATCAACATCATCCAAACCGCCAACCATCCTCTCGCCCACGTTTTCATGCCCCACCCCCGTTTACAGGGTAAAATACTGCATTAAACGTACCAAAAAAAACAGCCGCCGGAGGTGGGGGAGAAACCCTCTGACGGCTTATTTAATGCAATCTGGCGAGTGAACTAAAAACTATTTAGCGCCTCCGGCTTGAATTTTATCCACTATCCCTTGCTCAACGGCGGCCTTCTCCGGCTCACCCGCGGCCTGATACAGTTTGACCAAGGCCGCGTGCGCCGCAAGCGAGTTGGAATCCAATTGCGTGGCCTTGATAAACGCCTCCACCGCAACTTCCTTCCAACCCAGCTTCATGTACGCAGCACCCAATTGTTCCTGCGGGTAAGCGGAAGTTGGATTCATCTCGGCGAGTTTTTGATATTGCTCGATCGCGTCATGCATCATGTTGTGTTTCTGATACCACGAAGCGAGCATGAAATGCGCGCTTTGATCACCGACATCCTTGGGTAAGCCGGACTGAACTTCGTTCAACTCGGCCTTAAGATCGTCTTTGATCACGTCGAACGTACCGGTCTCCGAAGACTTTCTCGTGTCCTTCAGCACCACGTCCACTTGCCAAAAATACGGCTCGCCTTTTTTTAATTCAGGAAACTCCGTCGGATACGCAAGCGTGGCCATCGCCGCTTCTTTTGTCCACACGCTGCCCTCGCTGTCCGTTAGCGTCACGACATAGTTTTTAGCGCCCGGGATTTCCGACCACTTGAACGTCGGCTTCTCCATCGGTATCGTGGACTCCTTCGGATACATCAAGACAGGCATATCTTTCTCCACCGCGCGCACGCCTCCTATCGTGGAGAGCGAATCCTCCTGCGGATCCTCCGTGAAGAAGGCCGCAGCAAGCTTGCGCGAGATGCTCGTCAACGCCTTGGAATCCATCGGTCGCATGTTCACGGTCAACCGGCTGTTCGGCGATACTTTCACCAAATCGCCTGTGTTGAACATCAACGCACACGTGGACGCACCAGTAATAACCGTGTCCTTATCGAATAGTTTCATCCCCATTTTGGCGGGCGTTTCCAGATCACTTTGACTGAACCGCTTCACCTTCGTTCCGTTCCCATCCACGGAAGCAATCACTGCCAGGTGATTTTCATCCGTAGCCCAGATATAAATGCTCGGAACAGCAATGGCCATGACCAGCAACAATTTCACTATCTTGATTTTAGTCTTCATAGTTTTTCTCTCCCCCCAATAGAAAAGGCCGATTATCCACGCAATGGGTTAACCGGCCTTTTCAATCGTTGTTTAGTTTCGGTAACCCGGCTGTGCTTACTGTCATCCTGAGCGAAGCCGAAGGATATACACTCGTACAAAACAGATCCTTCGCTGCGCTCAGGATGACAGATTAGCACCCGTGGCTTTGCGTCCCCGCCTTACGACGTCCGCCACTACTGCTTTGGCGGATCCACCGACATATTAGTGGTGGAGGTTTGCCTTTGTCGGGTGGCCATTTACCGACGGCCACCAACGTCAAAGATGTCTACTCAAAGATCAGTTAAAATTTCTTGCATCTCTAGGGCAATTCAGAGCAATTGTCGTACCAGATCGTCCAACAGCTCTTAGAACCCATTCTCATTTAAAACTATACTCTATAAAGTTGCTTTTGTCAAGGCCTGATAGAATAATTGTTAAATACATAAGTAACTATTTCAGTGATGCTTAGGCGTCACTTATTTATCCAATTGCTTAACTTGCCATTGCGCATCCGGCCAGCATCAAGGCTAGGATCGTCCTCAATCGAAAGCCCCCTGTTCCTCGACCTCATCCCGGCCCTTTTTGTCGTACCCGACTATCTCCAAGCCGTCATAAAACCAAGGGAACATGTCGCGCCGCAGCTTTGCCATGCGCGTCTTGCTGTAAAACACCACACCCTCGGCAAAAACTTTATCCTCGAGACCTTTCTTCGATGCAATCTTTTGGTAAAGCCGGGAATGCAGTCCATCTTTAAACCACGCGTTCCAATTATCGAATGTTCGCGCATGCTCGTGAAACGATCTGTAGCGCAAATCAGCGATCGCTTTTTCAAACGGGTACCATTCGTGAAAATCAAGTTTGTACGGATTCCCCTGCACTTTGGGGCCGATGCATTCGCCCGCTTGTTCGCCGTCCGCACGCACGTAGCCCTTGCCGATAGAGCGAAAAATGCCTTCCACGATAAACGTCTTGCCGCTGATGATCTGCAGCGGGTCGATCACGTTCTTCCGATTCTGCAAGGCAACCAAACGCCCTTTTTCGGTTTTGATTTTAATATTGGTGCCATTGAGTTTTTCTACGGCGATCGTAGCCTCATCCTCAAACACCCATTCGAATCCCGGATTCACGCGCTCGACCACGAGATACACCTCCGGCTTGCGCAGGCCATACCGGTTGCCAACTAGCTTAAAATGCTCTTTGTTGACCGGGAACGTTTGACGAACAAACGGACATTGAATTTTTGGGAAATCAGTCAGGAGATCCATGCGAAAAGAATATCGGCAATGTCGGTAACTGTTAAGCAATTAATTTAGGTAAGATCAGAAGTAAATTACCTCTTAAACAGTATAAATTGTCATTTTATTGCAATATAATACCTAATATCTCTTGAAATTGGCTATAAGTACTGTTTAACCAGTATAAATTGATTATTTAATCTAATATTGGCTTGAATGAAGTGCAAAACTAATGTATTTTACTGTTATAGAGGCATTAAATCATGACGAGTATAGATAGATTTAAAAAAGAGATTCCCGAATTGGTGCGCTTGCACCGAAAAAAAAGCGCACTATCCCAAGCAGCGCTCGCGGTGATTGCAGGCGTGGGTAAAACGGTGATCTTTGACCTAGAGCACGGGAAAATGACAATTCAGCTGGATACTTTGTTGCGTGTTCTCGATGCTTTAAATATCGAAATGCGTCTTTTTAGTCCGCTTCTTCAAGCCATGAAGGAAACGCAAGAATGAGAAAAGCAAAGATTTTTTTCGATGGCCGTCCGGCAGGAGTTCTTACGGAAGACAACGGCCATTATGTCTTTGCATACAGCAACGATTACAAAGGCCCTTCGATCTCCCGGACCATGCCTCGTGAAAAAGAGCAGTTTGAATTCGATAAGTTTCCGTCTTTCTTTGATGGGCTGCTCCCCGAAGGCGTGAATCTCGAAGCCCTTTTGAGGAAAGCTAAAATTGATCGCAAAGATTATTTCGGCCAGCTTTTTGCTGTGGGAGGTGATCTTGTTGGCGCCGTGAGCGTGGAGAAATGGCGTGAGTAAGACAAATATTTGCGCTATTACGTACAGGGAAATTCCCGCTGGTGAACACTATTCTTCGCAAGGATTGAAGCGCCTTTCGCCTCAGCTCAAAAAACTCGAATCGCTCCACCTTACTTTGGAAGAACTGCGCGAAGAAGCGGCGGCACGCGCAGGGAAAATGTCGATACAAGGTGTGCAGGTCAAGTTGAGCGTCAGACTGGCTGTTTCGGCAGGTCAATTCAAAATCGTGGACCATGGCGGTACCTATATTTTAAAACCCTCTCCCGCGGGTTATCGTGAAGTGCCGGAGAATGAAGATTTGACGATGCGGCTTGCGGCGGCATCGGGTATCCACGTGCCCATACACGGTTTAGTGTATGCCAAAGATGGAACGCGGACTTATTTCATCAAGCGTTTCGATCGCCGAAAAGGTAAAAAATTATATCTTGAAGACTTCGGTCAACTTCTCGGTTTGGCAAGAGAAGTTAAATACAATACTTCCATGGAAATGTTTGCCACAATGGTCCAGGAACACACGACTTTCCCCGCGCTTGAGTGCCGTGATTTTTTTCTACGTACACTTTTTTGCTTTTTGACAGGTAATGAAGATATGCATGCCAAAAATTTCTCGTTATTTTCGGAAGATAACCAGGTTTTTAAACTGGCTCCGGCTTATGATCTTTTAAACAGCACCCTCGTGACTTCAGGAAAATCAAAAGAAGAGTTTGCTGTGCCGCTTGCCGGAAAAAAATCGAAATTGACCCGCAAAGACTTGCTGGAATATTTTGGAAAAGAGCGACTAAGCTTGGATGAAAGAGCTATCCGAATCTGCCTCAAACAATTACAAGATGCATTTCCGGAATGGAAGCGCCTGATTCAGCGCAGTTTTCTAAGCGAAGAAATGAAAACAGCCTATTTGGAATTATTTACCGAACGACGGGCGCGATTGAAGTTATAATTCGAAGCAACGATCGGGGAACTGACCACACCATGACCCGTCCCAAAAGAATTAAAAAGCACGATAGCGTAAAACATTTACGCGTTTTCTTGCTCTTCCTGTCCAATCCCTTTGGCGCTTTGCAAACACAGATATTTTATTGCTTGCGCCCGAAGCAATGGGTCAAGAATGGCTTCATCTTCATGCCGCTGATTTTCGGCAAACAGCTATTCGTCTATCCAACAAATCTCAGGACCCTGATTGCCTTTTTCCTTTTCTCCCTCGCCGCGGGTGTCGTGTACATGATCAACGATATATTGGACATCAAAAGAGACAGAGTGCACCCGCAAAAAAAACTAAGGCCCATTGCCTCGGGCAAGGTCACGCTGCCTCAAGCGTGGGTGGCTGTGATCCTACTAGGCGCGGGGGCATGCTCGGGTGCTTTTGCTCTGAATATTAATTTTGGCTGGATCATCGTGCTCTATTTGGCGCTCAATTTCTTGTACAGCGTCGTGCTAAAAACCATGGTCATTCTAGATGTCTTTTGTATCGGCGCCTTTTTCTTACTGCGCGTCGTCGCAGGATCCGTCGTGACCGGCGTCGAGATATCGCATTGGATCATCATCATGACGACGTTACTCGCTTTATTTTTGGGATTCAGCAAGCGGAGACAGGAACTCAAACTCTTAAAACGTAAAGGGATCGCGCATCGCAGCGTCTTGGCCCAATACAATGTTTATTTCATCGACCAAATGCTGGCCCTTGTCACGGCGTCCATAGCCGCAAGCTACATGCTCTACACGGTGGACGCGCGAACCGTAAAAGAGTTCGGAAGCAATCACCTTTTAGCCACTGTCCCGTTTGTTTACTATGGAATGTTCCGTTATCTCTATTTAATGCACAAACGCGGAAAAGAAGGTGACCCCACCCGCGTTTTACTCTCGGATAGAAACATGCAGGGCAGCTTGGTCTTGTGGATGGCCACGTGTATTCTAGTTATCTATTTTCATTTTTAGCGATCCGTTAGGCACCTGTCATCCTGAGCACATTCGCGGAGTTTACACTGAGCGAAGCCGAATGTGCTCAGGGTAACAGGGCTGTCGAGTAGTTGAGGAGCGTATCACGATCATGCAAACGTACGAATGTTGGGGAAGATATCCCAAAGCTCGGCAAAACATCGCGCCGGTTTTATGGGCTGTTGATTCCATGGATTTTCGCGATCTTCCCGGAACAGTATTACCCTTTGGCCGAGGACGCAGCTATGGCGACGTATGCTTAAACGACGGAGGCACTTTGTTGGACACCTCCGCGTTGAATCACCTCATGGAATTCGATGAAGGTACGGGATTGCTGCGCTGCGAGGCCGGAGTTACTTTTGCGGAGATACTCCTCATATTTGTCCCTCGCGGTTGGTTCTTGCCGGTCACACCGGGAACGAAATTCGTCACGGTGGGCGGCGCCATCGCCAACGATGTGCACGGGAAAAACCATCATCGTGCAGGAACTTTTGGGAATCATGTCCGGTGTTTTGAGCTCGCGCGATCCGACGGCAGCCGCCTTCTTTGTTCGAGCGATCAGAATCAGGACATGTTCCGAGCGACTATCGGCGGGTTGGGGCTTACGGGTCTGATTGTGTGGGCAGAAATCCAGCTTCGGGCAATAGAATCACCGCTGATAGACGTCGAGACGATTAAGTTTCGCAATCTGGATGAGTTCCTCGAACTGGCCACCCACTCGGACGCATCGCACGAATACACGGTTGCGTGGGCAGACAGCACCACTACCGGGGCAGATTTGGGGCGCGGCGTATTCATGCGGGGGAATCACGCCAAGCAAGTCACGGAGCATAGCTCTCTGTCTTGGCGCCCAAAAAAAATCGGAGTCCCCATGAATCTGCCCGGCTTTATTTTAAACAAATGTTCGGTCGGACTATTCAACAACTGGTACTACGGGCGCGCGAAAGATTTGAAATCTTCCACAACCACGCATTACGACCCTTTTTTCTATCCGCTGGATTCCATTCTGAACTGGAATCGCGTATACGGCAAAAAAGGTTTCATGCAATATCAATGCGTGATTCCCGTCGAGGACAGAGATACCATGGTATGGCTCTATGAAGAGATCGCCAACTCAGGATTTGCTTCCTTTCTTACGGTTGTAAAAGTGTTCGGTTCCATCCCCTCCGTGGGCATGATGTCCTTCGCGCGTAAAGGGATCACGTTCGCGCTGGATTTCCCCAACAAAGGCGCTCAGGTTTTTTCTCTGTTGGATAGATTGGATGCAAAAGTGCGGGCTTGCGGGGGCGCGGTCAATCCCTCGAAAGATGCGCGCATGTCCGCGGAGAGTTTTCGATCTTTTTTTCCACAGTGGAAAGAGTTCTCGCGATTTATCGATCCCAAATTTTCGTCCAGCTTTTGGAGACGCGTGACATCATGAAAAAAATCTTAATTATCGGCGCGACATCAGCCATCGCTTCAGAGACAGCCAAGTTATTTGCTCGTGATGGGGCTGCTCTTTTTCTCGTTGGGAGAAACGCGGAAAAACTTCGCATTCTTGCAAACGATTTAAAGATCCGAGGAGCCCATCAAGTGGAAACCCTGGCGGCTGATCTCCATGATTTGGTTGGACATGCAACAATGGTAGAGAAAGCGATTGCAACGCTCACGGGTTTGGACATTGCGCTTATCGCCCACGGGACATTGCCCAATCAAAAACAATGCGAACGGGATTTTTCTGTTGCCATGAAAGAATTCACCACGAATTTTACGAGCGCCGCCTCGATACTAACGATTCTGGCCAATCATTTTGAGCATCAGCGCAGCGGAACACTAGCCGCCATCAGCTCCGTAGCCGGCGACCGCGGCCGCCCGAGCAACTATATTTACGGATCCGCGAAGGGTGCGCTAAGCCTGTTTCTGGAAGGCCTCCGTGCGAGGCTATGTAAGTCCGGTGTGTTCGTGGTGACCATCAAGCCCGGATTCGTCGCGACGCCCATGACCGCCGGCATCAAGAAAAATTTCTTGTTTACATCCCCGGAAGTCGTGGGGGAAGGAATCTATCAGGCCATCTTGAAACGACGCGACACAATCTACCTACCCTGGTGGTGGCGATGCGTAATGAGGGGGGTCAAGAGTATACCGGAGTGCATTTTCAAGAAAATGTCGCTGTGATCCCCAGCCCTAATTCCGACAAGGCCTCCTGCCACGGGCAGACTAGAATATTCCCTATCTTCCTAGATTCCCCCTGTCGCTCCAAGACCAAATCTATCTCGATATCATGCAAGGAATTACTCTTTGGGTGATCCAGTATTCTAGGGAACATACTCCTGAATCGTCAGGGGCAGTTAAGCGCTTTTCTTAAGCACAGTAATGTCTCCGTATCCAAGGAGTAAACCAGGAACGCTTATATCTTCGTCCAGTTCATCCCAGTGAATTCCAGT
>CAZOWS010000117.1:0-3707 GCA_964583365.1 uncultured Actinomycetota bacterium | reverse complement strand
ATTTGTCGCAGGTGGCCGGAGAAGTTTTTTACGGAGAAGAAAAATCGCCCAACCTCATCTTCAAGAGATCCTAATGGCCGATACTTGTAGCGTGGCTTTTAAAGAGTGGTCCGTAATCGTTCAGGCGCTTCTGGAAGGGCGTCAGTCGTTGCTGTTGCGTAAAGGCGGGATCAGCGAAAACGAAGGTCGATTCACGATCGAGAGCGAAGAGTTTTTTCTCTATCCGACCAAGGTGCATCAAAGCCAAGAGCAGTTGATCAACGCCGACCATCAGCAATTGATTTCTGCCGCAGAGAATCAAATTTTTTCTGACCACGTGAACATGCTGGCCTTCGCACGCGTCGATCGTTACGAGCGCATTCGCGATTGGAATCGTATCGTGGCACTTCGACCGTACCATGTTTGGGCCGATAGCGTGATCGAGCAGCGCTTCCATTATGGCAACGAAGACTGGCTCGATTTATTTGTCCTGCAAGTATTTCGTCTCGCGGCTCCGATCAAACTCGCCAACGACCCCAAGTTCGCGGGTTGCAAATCCTGGATACATTTAGAAACACCGCTGTCCATTGCAAATGCCACCCCCGTGAAACCCTCGGTAATATTCCAGACTTGAGAACACATCGGAAGGTCATTGCCCGATGCGCGAGTTTGTTTGCCGCAGCGATTCTTTGCCTGCAAACCACCGCATTCGCCGCATACGATTCCAGCGGTTTGGATGCAACGCTGAAGAAATACGTGCAAAACGGCGCGGTGAACTATCGCGAGCTTCGCAGGGACAACAAGGCCCTGGACGCCTACGTAGCCGGGCTGCGCGTGGTGAAGGGCGAAGAATACAACAACTGGTCTATGGCGTCCAAAAAAGCGTTTTGGATCAACGCGTTCCATGCGATTGCGCTGAAACAAGTCGTGGATCATTACCCCTGCGAGGCGCAGACAATGTATCGTTTCGCGCGATATCCGCGGCACAGTTCCCAGAACATCGAAGATTTTTATTCCAAGAAAAAATTCAGAATAATGGACGACCTGTATTCGCTGGATTTAATCTTGAATCTCGTGCTGCGCATTCGCATGCACGACGTCAAGACGTTGTTTGCTGCAGCTTTGCCCGCGAGAGGCGGGATCAAGCTGCGGTCCTCCGTGTACGAAGGGCCCTTCATTAAGGAGCAATTGGAAGAGCAGATCAAGCAGCTCATCGCCGACCCGGCCCAATTCCATATAGATCGCGCTTCTCGCAGCGTTACGCTGCCCGAGTTCTTTCAAAAATACGGCGATGACTTCATTCCGCTTTTGGACAGGGGTTTCGACGCGCCAACACAGCGGGAAAAAGAAACGGCTGTGCGTGAATTCATCATGGACTATGTCTCCAAGGAAGATGCCGAGTTTTTAAAGGACCCGACGATTACACTTATCTACACAAAATTCGATTGGACATTGAACGAAAAGGCTTCCTAGAACGTCATCATAGACAGGAGGTTGCTTTGTACGCACATCGCATCATCGGAGTTTTGCTGGTCGCGGCCATCATGGTGGGCGCAGCATCTTTTGCGTCGGCGGAAGAAATCCCGGCCATGAACCTTGAGAATCTCTTGCAGCAGGCGTTTGCCAACAATCCCAAAATTCAGGCGGCCCAGAAAAATCTCCAGGCCGCTCAGGCGCTGATGCCGCAGGCCTGGGGTTTGGACGATCCCATGCTGCTCTTGGAAAACGACAACGCCCGCCGCAACCCTTTTGACGGGCAAGAGGCCGACCAAAACCGCATCGGATTTTCTCAAAAAATTCCCTTCCCAGCGAAATTCTTCGCCCGTTCCGCAGCCGTCTCCAAGGAAATAGCCGCGTCCAAGGCCCAAGCCGAACAGGCCATCACCGAGGTGATGCGGGACGTCAAGAAAGCGTATTCCGATTTGTACTTAGCCATGCGCACCAAGGAATTACTGGAGGAATCGCGTCAGGCGTTGGACAGTTTCCGCGACGCGGCGAGTCGCAAGTATTCGTTGGGCAACGCGACGCAGGCCGATGTGCTTGGCGCCGAGGTGGAAAGGGCCAAAGTGCTCAACGATTTGACCGTGAAGGAATCCCAAATTATCATTGCTCAAGCCGGATTGAAGGCCCTGCTGAATCGCTCGGATGTCGGGGACTTTGTGATACCGACGCGGCAGGAACTTCTCCCCATGGCCAAAACGGTGGAGGAATTGCTGGCCGAGGCGCAAAATTCAAATCCCTCGCTACGGGATGCGCAGGCTCAAATGGGCAAGGCGCAGGCGAATCTCACGCTCGCGAAACTCGAGTACGCGCCCGACGTGGAAATCAAAACCGAGTTCAGGCAAATAGACGGTGGTCCCGATGTCTGGGATGGTTTTCTCGGCGTGACGATACCGCTGTGGGCATGGAAACAGCAGGGAAAAATACGTGAAGCGAAGGCCACGCTGGAGGGCAAACAGAGCGCGCTGACCGTTCAAAAGAATGAAGTCATTCGCGCGGTGCGCGAGGCCTACGCGCGCGTTCAGAGCGCATGGCATGTCGCGAACAATCTAATAACCGTGATCATCCCTCAATCAGAACAGACGGTAAAAGTTTCCGAGGCGGCCTACGAAAATGACAAAATAGATTTCAACACACTAATCACGTATTGGCGCTACGCGTTGAATTACCGCATGGAAATGGTTCAGGCCACCGCCGAATACGAGCAGGCCCTTGCTGATTTGCAGTGGGCTATAGGGGAGGTGCAGAATGACAACAAATAAGATAGTGGGGCTTGTCGCGGTGGCGGGACTTATTTTGACCGCGGAAGTCCTGCCCTTCGTGTCTTGGCATGCACACGCTTTCGCGGCCTCCGAGAAGGCCGTCTGGTATTGCCCGATGCACCCCACCTACACCTCTGATCGTCCCGGTGATTGCCCCATTTGCAACATGAAACTCGTGAAGAGAGACGACGCATCCGCTAAAGCCAAGCCAGCGCCCGCCTCCGGCGCAGGCGTCAAGGCCTTCACGCTGAAAGAAGTCATGGCCATGAAACCCAACGAGATTTGTGTTTTGCACAATTGCAAGAGTGGCAAATGTTTGATGCTGCCCATGACCGAGGAGGCCGCGCGGGCAGGACAATGCCCGGGCTGCGGAGAGGCCCTTGGCATACTCCTCAAAGATTTGAAGCCCGCCGGATACACGACGGTCGCGCTAGACGCGAACAAGCAAAAGATGATCGGCGTGAAAACCGCGCCGGTGATCAAAAGGCAAATGACCAAAACGATACGCACGTCGGGCAAGATAGCGCGCGACCCCGAGCTGTTCCAATCTCAGGAGGAATATATTGCGGCCCTGACAGCCGTCAAAAACGCGCAAGCGGGGGACAACGCATCGCTAAAAGCGAGTTCCAACAAGCTCTTGGAGGCCACGCGGCTTAAACTAAAACACATGGGCCTCAGCAACGAACTCATTGCCGACGTGGAGAAGTCCGGCAAATCGGATCATACGCTGCTCTACGCCGAGGAGGGCAACACGGTGTGGTTGTACGCGCCGATATACGAATACGAAATCCCTCTGGTCAAGGTGGGCGATGGCGTGGAGGTGGAGTTGCCAGCCGTGCCAGGGAAAAAATTTCAGGGAAAGATACGCTACATGGATACTGCGTTGGACCCCGTAACGCGCTCGGTGCGAGCGCGGACCCTCCTGGAAAATCCCGAAGGCTCGCTGAAACCCGAGATGTATGTCAA
>CAZOWS010000116.1:0-3476 GCA_964583365.1 uncultured Actinomycetota bacterium | reverse complement strand
TCCGTCTCCCGATGCCGCGAGCAGAACCAAAACTTTTTTCTCGGGATAATGTTGCTCTAAGTCTTGTTTGATTCTGTTCATGAGATGGAGCACGCTTTGGGATCCAACCTTACTTTGACTTTCTGGTAGGGTCTCGTCATGAAACGGTAAGACAACCAGCAAATCAAAATCACGCATCACTTCGGGGTTATTCATTACATGTTCTGCAGCCCAATCGTCAAAACCTTTAATTTTTTTGTCTAGCTCGAGTAGCTTCTCTATCTCGCTGTTAAAATTTTCCCGGAGACCTGCAATCTTTTTAGCATCCCTATCCTCCGTGGAAACCCATTGCGTCCAGCGCTGTGTGCTGCTTAGCAGAATGCGCCTGAGATGCGCTCGCAGGCCGGATCCCAGAGGTTGATCCAACGGGATGATGTCTTTGAATTGATGCAGCGCATAAACCATCAGAAGACTTTGATAAGGATCTTTTTCCCTATAGTTGCGAGCCAACAGCTCCCGAGCAGAGTGCATGCGGCCAAACTCTTCCCCGTAGGTCTGTATCTTTTTTGCCTCTTCCGTTGCAGCCTCTCTCGTCGGCACAAAGTGATGCATGAGACCATCGGCGATTCCCTTGAAGACGGCTAGGAACATCAAATCATCTTCGGACAGATACCCTTCCAACACTTTCACCGTGCCGTCGACGGAAACGCCAAGAAAACCGTAAGGGGATCCTGCCACAGCGATGGCCCGCCCCCTCGGACCCCGCAGGTAATATTGCTCGGCGATGAACATGTGATTTTTCCAGATGAGATACTGCGATCGCAAATTATGGGGGCTTTCGAATTGGGGATGCGCGAGAAAGACATTGGATGCCCTGGCCTTTTTCAGGCCTGTCATGCCATAGCGATACCCGATATCATCTTCGTCCACGAAGGTATGAAGGCGGGTGTCGAAGCCCCCGCACAGACGCAACGTATCCGCCCGCACCAACTGCGCAGTGCCCAGCATAGTCGGCTCCTTGTAATAAAGTTTATCTCCTCCTTCGGCTTTCACCAACTCGCCCTTGGCAAGCAACGATTGAACAAATTCGCCTTCGGATTGCTCGGCCCCTTGTCGCAACAACCCAGGCATCTCCCCGGTTTGAGCCCAGGAGGTAATTTCCGACTCCTCTTTGTAAAAATAGGGGGCGGGTTGCAGAGCGCCAATTTCAGGACGCTCTTTGATGGCATCTATCATTCGATGCAGACCCTCCTTTTCTAGCAACGCGTCGTAATTGAAATAAAACACATAATCGCTGCCCCTTTCCAAAGCAATTCTAGCGGCCTGATTATTCCCTCCCGTGTAGCCCAAATTGCATGGATTGGATATCAGCGTAAGACTGTTTTGCAGAGAAGGAAATAATTGCATTAATCCGGCTGACGTGAACTGCTGGGAAAATCCATCGGGCGAATCATTATCCACCACTATCACGTCGAAATTTTCGTACGTCCACTGGCCGATATTGTGCAATGCCCGCAACGTGTATTCAGGGCTCTTACCAAAATGCAGAAGGACAACCGAGACACGCGGCTTATCTTTGGGTTTATAATAGGGCTTGGCATGCGTCAAAAACCATTGCGTGTCTTCTCCAAAATAGCGAAACGCATCGATATCGCGGGCATCGGTTAATTCCAATCGTTCTCGTAGTATTTTTGCGGTTTCTGGATCTTGCAGCCCCAACTGCGCTATCTCTTTGAGTATCGCTGCCCGCATCATATCGCAAGCAGTATGCTGACCCTCGCCGAAAGACGATGGCGCCAAAGCCAGGCACGGGGAAGACAAGGGAAGACAAATCAAACCTACGATCAAAACCCATCTCCTGCAATGGGCTGTAATTTTGGATTTACACGGATTCAGCGACAGCATCGCTGCCTAGGGCTTTCTCAACAGGAGAAGTGGGCTCGCGTTTAAGTCTGATTTTGGGCGCGTTACCGCTTTCGTCATGAACAATTTCAATGGGCAACTGGCTCAAGTCATAGCCAAACGGATCTAAGATTTTAGCATCCACTGCTTCCCCCGCCTCTAAGTGCAGTATCACGTCGTCCAACATATCTATCCCTTTGCTAGCATGGACGGCAAACGCCAAGAATTGCGTGGGTTTTTCTCGCGACAGTGTCGCCATCGCGCCCATGATCGAGGGAGAATCCGAAAACGCCACTTGCAATTGCTTGGCAATCATCGCCCGCACGGTGGGATCTGTTTCGATGCGACTCAATGCTCCTAGAGCTTCGGCGCGCAAGCCACGGTCCAAAACATTGGCGGATAAATTGTCCACATCTCTGCTAATAGTTCTTTGAGCAGCAATATTGATCTGATCCTGCATGGCGCTTTCTGCCTGGGTATCTAAAGCTAAATCGTCCACTATTTCTTTGGTCAGAGCTCCCGAGGACAGCAATTGATCCACGACGATGGTGATAAATTCGCGCTGCATCGAAGATTTTGTCACTTCTTGCTTCACCATATCCGCCCTACTTTGTCCCGCTTCCAAGGGCATGTTGATCAACCCCTGTTCTAATATTTTCGCCAATACCCTGTTGTCCAAGCCAGTCTGACCCGATAATTCCTGACTTTTCTTTACCAAGGCGTCCCAAACCACTTGCGCGACTTCGTTTCTATCCACGTCGCCAGACGGAGGTGGCGTGGGCCTCGATACGACGTCGATGATGCCATTGCCCATGGGATTGTCCTCAGTCCTAAGCTCTGGATTATCCGGATATACCCAACCGGCGCTGCCATCCGGACGGGTGAAGCCAAATCGTACTTTAAAATAAATTCTATCGCGGTCTTTGGAGAAATTATCAGGGACTTTGAGGGTTCCAACATATCGCGTTGTCCTCGCCGTATCCTGCCCCTCAGCAGCAACATGCCCCAACATGGCTTCCATCTCACCGTTGTCCTCCCAAGTCCCTGTAACATCCGAGGTAATCTGTGCAATTATCGGCAGTGTTGGAGATACGTTTTCTGGCCGCTGGACGCTACAATGTATTTCCACCGACTCACCACGCGCTGCTCTTGTTTGTGCTGGTGTCATGTCCCCTGCCCATTGGACGGGGGTCAAATTGATGAATGCAGTGGCAGGAACATAGACCGTCGTGACGCTACCATCCGCCTTTGCCAAGCCGAATCCAAGGCGATACCTGACAATGTCCTTTTTGGGTTCCTTTAGATAACATTCCACTCGTATCCTCATCGAATGGGTGTCTTCGTATATGTTCGCAATAGCCCAATGAAATTCTTCCACGGATTTTAAATCTTCTCCCCCACCAATGTCCGATAGCACTTCTACTTTCAAAGCTCCTTCTTTCCGAATCCTATTGGGATCCACCTTCTTGGAAAAGCGCAACGTGGCATAGAGAGTGAATGATTCGTTAGGATTTTTGAAATCCATGGTGTTGTCTTCGGGATAGGGTTTTCCAACCCATTCGATGCTCACCTCATCGCCTAACTTGGATGGACGG
>CAZOWS010000115.1:0-11565 GCA_964583365.1 uncultured Actinomycetota bacterium | reverse complement strand
GGCATGCGTGAAAGTTTTTCGATGGATGTGGGCGCGCACAATTCCCCCAAAATTGTCGCAAGACCGGTTGGATCGTTGAGCCGCACGAAGGCCTTGCCCGTAGGCGATTCCACGATAAGATCGTCGCCTTCTTTGCGCATGCAGGCATAGCGCGTGAGAACAACTTTGTCCGTCGCCTTGATCGACTTGGGCTCAAAACGGAACTCGCGGGAGAGAGGGATCAACGTCGCACGCAGCCGTCCCTGTTCCACCAGGCAGTGTTGCAGCAAGCGATTGTCGAACAACATTTCCAGATAATAAAAAAGCTTCACCGATTCCAATGGACCATTTTCTGGGCGGCAGAAACTGCGCAGTTGTTCTTGCGTGCATCCCCCGTTGCAGAGGGCCAGCAACGCAGCGTTCACGGACTTGTTCGGGCAAGAGAAGGCATGTTCTCCTCCGGATTGCTTCAATAACCATGTCCCGGCAGGCCCTGGACGCAGCGCGGCCTTTTCCCGCAATCGCAAGTAAATGTCTTCTGTCATAAATAGATCGGCCACGGATTGAGGTCTTTTTCCCGCAAGGGTTTTTTTAGCCAGCCCATTTTTACGGGCACTTCGTAGAGGCGGCCCGGAGCGAATCGCGGCCAAAAGTGGCGCATACCGGGAACAATAACGCGGGCAACGGGCAGGTCCATATCCGGCCGTGTCTGATTTAGGACAAGCACTTCCAATCCCGCCCTCTTGGCGATTTGAACGCAACGGGAAACCTCCTGCGAGATGTCGCGAGCCTGCGGCCGCTTGGAAACATCGTACATGGCGCTTTTCTGCTTGGTGTCTGGCGCCAGATACGGTTGCCCCTTCAATGTCGCTTTTTTAAACCACTTACGCAGAGGATCGTCCCTCAGTTCCTTTGGATTGAAGGTATCGCGTACAAGCCATACCTGGCATTGATTCATCTCCGTCACGGACCGAAGAAGAGCGATCTTGGAATCAAAGTGGGCGCCGAAAGCATAAAGCAATTTTTCTCCCGGCCCTTTCAAGCTGCGTACCATTGTCACGTACACCGGAATACCCAAATCAGATGTGATATCCAATGCCCATAATTCGAATCCTTTTTTTCTATACAGGCTCACCAGGTCCAGAAGATAGGGCTCTTGGAAGCTCGCAAAATCCACGCCCGGCCGAACCAATCGGTTGTACCACCATAGGGCCACCGCATCGCGTTCTACCAATTCCAGGAAACCCTGAAGGATGGCTTCTTCGATCGTGTTGCCGGAAGCGCAGCCATTGGAATCCGCCCAGGCAAACACATTCCCATTCTTTGCTTTCGGGTAGTCGAAATAGCAGTATGTCGTGGGAAGGTATTTAAACTTTTGCTCGGTCAGCGACCATACGGGCGTCCATTCTGTCAGCGCCTTCTCATCGAAGGGATCGGGGATAACGTGAAAGTCGTGACATCTCCGATTATTCTGGCCACGCCTGGAGTATTGCGCCCGACTGAACAGTAAGCAAGCGTTGGGATGAATGGCTTGATCTTGTATATCCACGTAGCGGGCCTTCTTAAGGCCTTCGTAGCCCTCGTAAATCCCTGCGGATCGCTCTATCGCTTCGCACAATCCGCCGACCTTCGCCTGAATTTCCGTAACGCCCTTGCCTGTGCAACCGTTGCGAAAACTCTTGCGCAAAAAATTCAAGTTTTCTATATCGCCATGGGCAAAGCTTGTCCCGGCCCAATACGTATGCGTCAAACCACTTTCCTCGCACCCGGCGCGCCTCAATTCGGTGACAATGCCCGTGATAGGGCTGATATGATGCGCCAGGCGTTGGTATGTCTCTTCGGGACGCGCGACACGATATCCGCCGGAAGTGTCCACCACGGCGCCGGACTTAGCCAGAGTGATGGGCTGTAGTAGTTTTTTCTTTACGGATGGCATGTCGCCGCAGGCAGGGCATTGCGGACGTTTGACCAGTTGGTGCTGTTCCATGGTTCTCGTCGCCAAATCCAGGCTGAGTATTTTGCCCTCCAGATCCGATGTGCCTTGGGCCACCCATCGGGCAATTTCCAGAGCAGCCAGATCCGCGGCGATGGGCCCTAATGGAGTCTGGCCGGGGGTATCGGACGCTTGGGCGACATCACCTTTTTGATGCCTTCGAGCAAATTGTACAGCCGCTTGACTGCGGCTCAAACGGGAGGCAAGGCACTCCCAGCATGCTGTTTTACCCGGCAAGAAAATCGGTCCTATCCAGATTTGTGTTCCAGAGGCCTTGACCAGCATCCATGGCATTTTGCTCGCAAGCGCCTTTTGATTGTGCTGGGCCAGAGCCTTGCGCGCGTAGTCGTCCGTCCACAACACCGCAAGCGATGGTGCAGCATGTCCGGGTCTACAAATCGGAATATGAAGATCCGTTAGGCAGGATAAAAGAAGTTCTGGGGATACCGTTCCAACCGCCTCCACCGAAACATGCGATGCTGCCCATCGGTCGGGGGCCGTATGCGCGGGAACATCTAAGCCTTCCCAAAATGCCGCGGCGTGTTTATCCATGGCGCCTTGCGCCTCGGCAATGTATCCTTTCTTTTCTAGTAGAATCAGCGCGCGATAAACGTCCAGCAAGGAAACCTTGCCGGCAAGACGATCGGCTATTTCATCCACCGTTAGCGACCCATCCAACAAGGGCGCGATGCGCGCGTACACGGCGCCATCGATAACCACGCTATGCGATTCGGAAGCCAAAAGCACAGCGTCCGGCGGCGCCACTTCAATCTGATAAAAACTTTTCCAGCAGGGCCGTTGTATCATCTGCCCACACTTTACAGATTCTTGGCGCAAAGGGCAATCGCGCCATCGACAAGACTGGTAAAAAAAATTGCCCGGGGTTTGCGTTTTATTGGTAACATTCCGCCTCGAAAGTGGTGAATACCCTATCACCCAACGGATACCATAAAGGAAAGGTGTGATGCCATGAGCATGGAAAATGCAAAAAAGTTGCTGAAAAAGCTTGCCGAAGACGCAAAGCTGGCCAAGAAGTTTAAGAAAATCAATGCAGCAGCGTTCGAAAAGGCAGCCAAAGACAGCGGTTATCCCTGCAGTGCGGAAGACATCAGGATCGCTATGGAGGAACAATTAAAAGCCGGTGAATTGTCGGGTGAAGCCCTTGGGAGTATCACCGGTGGGGTTGTCTCAGGCTCGGCGGTATGTGCTATGTGTAATAAAAGCAGTGGTTACTGCGCCGGCGATCCTCCGGGTCGCCAATATTGTGAAGGGCGAAAGAAGGGCTAGCCCCCATTGTGGGGCTTCCCTGCGTAATAACGCAGCGCCTTGGCAAAATATTCTTCCGGCCAAGTTTTGGAAATTCCAGAAGGAGTGCTTGGAATTGATACGGCCTATCCGTTAGAAATCATTTCCTGCAAATTTTCCCAGGTGGAGGCCGAGGTGTATTGCGGGAAATACTTTTGTATCATCTCCCCTATTGCCAAATAGTAATTCGTGCAGGCATTGTTCAAATTGACCTGGGTCTGCAAGGCGATCAGTTTGGCTTGCTCTTCTTGATCCTGCACCTGAAACAAAATAAGGGAAGTGGTTTGCCCCAATTCCAATAATTTCCTGGTCCCTTCATAGTACTGGGCGGAAAGGTCCGCGGCGTTGAGCGCTTTTTCGACGGCCTGTCTTGTCATCCGCACCCCACGCACGGCCTGGCGCACTTGACTGCGCACGGTGTTTTCTGCGGAATCTAGGTTGAGTTGGTCTTGGTCGCGCTTGTAACGGGTTTGATCGTATTGGGCGCGTGCGGAACTATTCCCCCAGGGGAATGTAAAGGCAAGCGCGACATTAAACTCCCGGTCGTCAAAATCCCCGGGCCAGCTTCCGCTTTGCCCTCCAAAATTACTGGTGCCTGTCAAGTTGATGGAGGGCAATAGGGCATTTTTGGCGACATCCAAACTAATATTATCCTGATCGACAACCCTTTGGGCGGCGCGCACGTCGCGGCGTTGCAACAGGGCAATATCTTCGATCATTTCCACGGACGTGAGCATATCCGGAATTCGCGCATCGGCCACGACTTTCCATCCCGGCGGGCCGTTTTTGAGAAGTTTTTCCGAAGCCTCCTTGCCGTATACCAGATAAATCAGCGCCTCCGTAGCGTCTTGGCGGGCCTGCATGGCTTGTATCAGCGTGGTCTCACGCGTGGCGGCCCCCTGCTTTGCGATGACCAGATCCAATGCCGATGCAAGGCCGAGTTTCATCAATTGGGCGTTCCGGCGAAGCAGGTCGTAAGAACGCTCCAAGGAATCCTTGGCCACCTGCTCCCTCCCCTGCGTCAACCCAAGCTGCCAGTATGCTGCCTCCACCTGCGCGATGGTGCTTTCCATCTGAAATATCAAAGTTTCCTGGCTGCCCTGGGCAGCCAACTCCGCAATATACACGGGCGATTGGGCGATATAGGGGCCGGCGCCTTTAAGCAGCGGCTGCGTCAGTTTGGCGGAAAGGGTATCTTGATTAAAGACACCAAAGCCGGAAAGGACAGGATGCTTGAGCACCCTGTTATTCAACCAGGAGACATTGTATTGCGTGCTCAACGGGAGTGTCCCCGAAATAGACGGGCTAAGGTTGAATGTCTTGTTACGCACCTGAACACCCTCGCTGAGGGATGTCGCCCAGGCCTGATCATAATTCCCCGCTGTGCCCAGCACGGGATCAAACACCCCTTTCGCGTTTAAGATACCCGCGTAGCTGATTTGATTGGAGAGTTGATTGATCAGGAAGGCCAGGTTTTTTCGAACGGCCGCCAGGACAAGTTCGGCAATCGGGATTTCACGGGATTGCGACTCATCCTGAAGCGCCACGGCATCGATGCTCTTCTGAAAGGATTCCGTTTCATCGGCGTCTTGTTGAACGGCAAGGCTTCTAGGCAGCAAACGGCCTTCCGCCTGTTCCGCTGGAATAGAAAGCGGCCATGCGACGATGCAACAAAGAATCACAAAAAAAATCAGATGTCTTTTTCCATGACGGCGCCGCATTTTACAATTACAATACCGCATCCCTTACGATAGGCCAACTTTTTTTTGTCATGGAGGTTCGCTTGCCGCCCGAAGAGCCGAGTATATTTCGAAAAAAATCTTTGGAGCATCTGTCCAACCCTGAACAGTTGGACACGATCATGAAGGTCACGACGCCCAAGGGGTGGATAGCGCTTGCCTCCTGCGCCTTCATTATCTTCTTGGCCCTGATTTGGGCCCTATTCGGCAAGATCCCCACCACCCTCACCGGGTCCGGCATGCTTTTGCGAACCGGCGGCGTCTACACGGTGGAAGCCAGGGGTGAAGGGCAAATCAAGGAAATACTGGTGCGCGTGGGCGATAACGTCACGGTAGGCCAAATCGTAGCGACGGTGGATCAGCAGAATCTCCATCTGCTCGTCGAACAAACGCGGAACAAATTAAAAAATTTGGAGACAGAGCGAGCAACTAAAAAGCAGGCCCTGGACCTGGGGCTTATTTCTCAAGACGCCTACAATCAAGTCCATAACCAGTACCAGTTTACCGAGGTTGATTTGCGAATGGCCCTCATCAACCAGCAACAGGGGTCCAACGTGCAAACTCCCTACGAAGGCCGTATTATGGATGTCCAGGACGAGCCCGGGGCGATGATAAAAAAAGGCGCCACCATCGTTACTTTGGAAATAACAAAAAGGCCGCTCACCGGAATAATTTTTGTTCCGCAAGGAGGAAAGAGAGTGGAAAAGGACATGACGGTGCAATTATCGCCTTCCAACGTGACGCAGGAAGAATACGGTTATCTGATGGGAAAAGTCACCAGCGTCGGCCTTATACCGGCATCTCCAGAATCGATGATGGCTATCTTGCACGATCAAAAGCTCGTCGAACAACTCTCCAAAGAGTTTTCTCCATTTCTCGTCGACGTCGGCCTGGAACAAGACGAGAGCACAATAAGCGGCTATCGTTGGTCCACGAAAAAAGGTCCTCCCTTCTCCATAGACAGCGGCACTCCTTGCACGGCCCGCATCGTCGTGCGGGAGCAGCGCCCGATATCCCTGGTTATTCCTCTGTTAAAAAAGCAATTGGGCGTTCATTAGACGTTCGATGAGTCGCGTTCACACGCCCACTGTCCTTCAAATGGAAGCCGTGGAGTGCGGCGCTGCTTGCCTGGCCATGATACTGGGTTATCACGGCCGTATCGTCCCCTTGGAAGAACTGCGCGAGGCTTGCGGAGTTTCCCGCGACGGCAGCAACGCCAAAAACATGGTGGACGCAGCCGCCTTGTTCGGCCTGGAGGCCACCGGTTACAAAAAGGAGCCGGAGGATTTGCGGCTCATGGACTTGCCGGTCATTGTCTTTTGGGAGTTCAACCATTTTGTTGTTGTCGAGGGCATCACGAAGAACAAGGTTTACTTGAACGATCCCGCCATGGGCCCGCGCATCGTGACGCGGGAGGAATTCGACGAATCCTTCACGGGCATTGTCCTAGCGTTTGCGCCGGGGGACAACTTCAAAAAGGCAGGTAGCCATCCGCAACTCCTTCCGGAAATAAGGCAGAGACTGCATGGATCGGGGCCTGCAGTCTGTTACGTGATACTGGCCAGTTTTCTTTTGGTCATTCCAGGCCTGTTGGTTCCGATGTTCAGCCGCATCTTCGTAGACGACTATCTGATCAAAAATTTGGAGGATTGGTTTAAGCCGCTGATCACGGCGATGATCCTCACCACGGCGCTGACCGGCGCCCTGTCGTGGCTTCAACAATATTTTCTGTTGCGCCTGCAGACAAAATTGGCCATCGCCACGTCCGGAAAATTTCTGTGGCATGTCCTGCGCCTGCCGATGCGTTTTTATTTGCAACGCTACAGCGGAGACATCAGCTCGCGAGTTCAATACAACGACGACGTGGCGGTGCTGCTTTCCGGCCGATTGGCCACCGCCGCGGTGGATTCGTTGATGGTGGTTTTCTACGCCGCGCTCATGGCCTGCTACGATCTGACGCTGACGCTCATCTGCATAGCCGCCGTGGCTTTGAACGTGCTGGCAACCAAGATGGTAAACCGACGGCGGGTGAACATAAACCGGCGGCTGCTTCAAGAAGACGGCAAGTTGATGGGCATTGCCATGTCGGGTCTGGACACGATCGAATCCCTCAAGGCATCGGGCGTTGAAAACGACTTTTTTTCCCGGTGGGCGGGATATCAGGCCAAACTCCTCAACGCGCAGCAGGAGCTTGGCCTGACCTCGCGGATTTTCTTGCAGATCCCACCCTTGCTCACTGGCCTTGCCGGCGTCTTAATTCTTGTCGTGGGCGGTTTTCATGTGATGGAAGGGCTCTTGTCCATGGGCGAGCTCATCGCATTTCAGAGTCTGATGATGCTTTTTTTGGGCCCGGTCAATAATTTTGTCAATCTCGCCGGCCTCTTGCAAGAAACGCAAGGGAAAATCACCCGCCTGAACGACATCACCCGCAATCCGTTGGATGCGCAAATACCTACGGAAATAGGGGGGGAAGCAAACTCCGCAAAAAAAGAAGGGCTCCGTAAATTGGAGGGGTACGTAGAGCTAAGAGGCATCACGTTCGGATTCTCTCCCATGGCCCCGCCGTTGATTGAAAACTTTAATCTCGCGGTAAAACCGGGCGCGCGGGTGGCGCTGGTCGGTCGCACCGGCAGCGGCAAATCGACACTGGGAAAAATCATTGCCGGCCTGTATGAGCCATGGAGCGGCCAGATACTGCTGGATGGCAAACTCCGCAAAGACATACCGCGGGAGGAAATCACCAACTCCATAGCGATGGTGGATCAGGACATCGTCCTGTTCGACGGATCGCTGCGCGCCAACATCACCCTGTGGGACCAAACAGCGCCGCAATCCGATATGGTGACGGCGGCAAAGGATGCGACCATACACGGCGATATCACCCAGCGGCAAGGCGGCTACGACGGGCTGCTCAGCCACGACGGCGCAAATTTCTCCGGAGGACAGCGTCAAAGAATCGAGATCGCTCGCGCCCTGGCCGTCAACCCGCGCATTCTGATTTTGGATGAGGCGACAAGCGCCTTGGACACGATCACGGAATATCAAATCGACAGAAATCTCCGCCGTAGAGGCTGCACCTGCATCATCGTGTCCCATCGCCTTAGCACGATACGGGATTGCGACGAAATCATTGTGCTGGACGCCGGCAAGGTCGTGCAACGAGGAACGCACGAACAGCTCAAACAGGATTCCGGCGGCCTCTATGCCAGATTGATCAAACTATGAAGCTTGCCCAACTGTTCGAGAAAAAAGGCAAACAGCGGTCCCTACAGGGCAACACGCCCATGCTGGTGAATGCGCCCGGAAGCGTGTGGATGGTGCTGCGCGGCCGGGTGGACCTGTTTTGGATTTCGCTCAAAGATGGCCGACCCGAGGGGCATCGCAACCACGTTTGCGCCGCCGAGTCCGGAGATCTCTTTTTTGGAGTCTGGAAACAATCCGCCTCGCATGGAATTATGGCCGTTGGCATCGAAGAGGCGTCGGTGGCCCAACTTTCGCGCGAGGACTTCGCCGGTTTGTTCGATGCCGAAGATATTCGCGGCGAGGCGCTGGATCACATCGAGCGATACGTACAAAAACTCGGCGGAGCCATCGCGCTCGGCGCAATCCGCTCGGCCGATACCCTGTTGACGGCACAGGACAAATTTGTTCTAGCCCAGGGACAATCGGCATATCCCGAAAACCAAGTGCTATGGGTTCGACCGCAGCTGGGATTGTTGCGGCTTTGCTCCTTGCCCGATCAAGACATCTTTTCCGCCGAGACATTTTTCCCGCTGACGCGAAGCCTCTGCGTGCAGGCGGAACAAGACGCGACATTGCAGGCCAAATCCACGGATCAAGTCTGGAATGAAAATATTCTGTGGCCCGCGATGGATCTGCTTCATCAGACATTGTTGCGCTGGGTACAAACAGCCGCGACCGACGAAGAAACGGCCGTCCGCAAGCGTATCGCGGAAAAAGTCACGGCGGACGAGGCAATCAAGGTGTCCGCGCTTACGAGTTTCGCCACGATTTTGGAAGAAGATCAGCGGGCGGTTCCGGACTTTTCTCACAACGCCGTTTTGGCCGCCATGAATGCCGTCGGCAAGGCGCCCGGCATCACGTTTCACCCGCTCCCGGCATGGATAAAAACACACCGCACGCGCGAAACCGTGGACGCGATAGCGCGCGTATCGCGCGTCCGGCACAGGGCAATAGCCCTTCGCGGACATTGGTGGAAATGGGATTGCGGACCCTTATTGGGTCTCCTGCAGGAGAATGACGCGCCCGTAGCGCTGCTACCGTCGGGGCGCAACGGCTACGTGATTTTTAACCCGGCCGATCACAGCAGTATACCCCTGAACGCAAAAACCGCAGCATCCCTAGAGCCATCGGGCTATACGTTTTATGCGCCATTGCCGCATAAACCTATCGGAATCAAAGAACTGCTTCGATTCGAATTACCGTTTCATAAGGCGGACATGCGCACCGTGGCATGGATGGCCATACTGTCAAGCATGCTGGGCGTGGCCATGCCCATAGCCACGGGCTTCATTTTTAATACGGTAATTCCAGGCGCCGACCGGGGACGCATGATGGAACTTCTGTTCGGCCTGGCGGCCGCCACCATCGCCTCGACTCTTTTCAGCATCACCAACTCCGTTGCCATGCTGCGCATCGAAGGGAAATGGGACTCCAATATGCAATCCGCTGTTTGGGATCGCCTGCTGAGCCTGCCCGTTTCCTTTTTCCGGCAGTACACCGTGGGCGATCTTGCCCGACGCGCCATGGGGGTAAATCTCATTCGCCACGAACTAAGCGGCGTGGCGATAACATCGGTTATCGGCTTGGTCACGGGCATATCCAACTTTATCCTGCTCTTCCACTACGACACCACATTGGCCCTAACTGCCGCAGGCATGCTGCTGGTCAGCATGATATTCTTCTGTCTATTCGGATGGCTCGATCTACGTCTCACCCGAACCATGATGATCGTCGAAGGAAAAATATCGGGACTCTTGTTCCAACTTTTGTCCGGCATCGCCAAAATCCGCATCGCGGGCTGCGAGGCTAGAGCCTTCGCGGTATGGGCTGAGAAATTCCGGGACCAGAAGCGCATGGCTTTCCGTTCGGGAATATTCCAGAATGTTATAGGGTGCTATCAGGAGATGATTCCCATCATCGCCAGCATCATGATTTATCTGGAGATCAATGCTTTCGACAGGGATGTCTCCACCGGCACCTTTGTGGCCTTCACCGCTGCGTTTTCCATGGTTTTATCGGCCGGCTTGGCCTTCGTGTCCAGCATGATAGACTCCATGAGCATTTTTCCCGCCGCCCAACGCCTGCAACCCATACTCGCAACCCTGCCCGAAGTGGATGAATCCAAACCCGATCCCGGCATGCTCAAGGGCCATGTGGAAATAAACCATGTCCATTTCCGTTATCTTGCCGACGGCCCGTTGGTACTGGACGATGTCTCGTTTGAGGTGAAACCGGGCGAGTTCGTCAGCCTCGTGGGACCCAGCGGGGCAGGTAAATCCAGCCTGTTACGATTGCTGTTGGGCTTCGACCATCCGCACGCCGGTTCCGTCTGTTACGACGGGCAGGATATTTCCAAAATCGACGTGGGTTCCGTGCGCCGCCAAATCGGGGTCGTGCTGCAAAGCTCCCGGCTCATGTCCGGAGATATTTTTACCAACATCGCGGGCTCCCTGCCCATCACCATGGACCAAGCTTGGGAGGCTGCCCGCATGGCGGGACTGGAAGAGGACATCAAACAAATGCCGATGGGGATGCAAACATTTTTGAGCGAAGGGGCGGGTGCCATCTCCGGAGGACAGCGACAGCGCCTGATGATAGCCCGCGCGTTGGTAAAGAAACCGCGCATCGTCTACTTCGACGAGGCCACCAGCGCCTTGGACAATGAGACGCAAGCGCTTGTCAGTGAAAGTCTGGAAAAACTTCGCGCCGCGCGTGTCGTCATCGCGCATCGGATGAGCACCGTGCGCAACGCCGACAAAATCTACGTCATGCAAAAAGGAAAAATCATTCAGCGGGGCACGTTCGATGAGTTGTCGCGGCAAACAGGCCTGTTCGCCGATCTGATCGCCAGGCAATTGGAATAACCCCTGCCGGGCTGCGTCGCCCTTCCCCGACAGGACTTTTACCCGTTTATCAGTCGCTTATGTTTATACCAATGCACTTAAACATATCTCGCATCGCGGGGTTCTCCCTGAGCGTAGCCCGCCTCCTTTGCAACTTTTTCGAAGGACGCGCTGTTGACCCCCTTAAATATTTTAGACCCGTATCGTATTATTTTTCATCTGCGCCAGAAACTTCTCTGCATTTTTGATGCTCATGGCATGTATCTTTTCTTTGTTTAAATAATTTAGGTTCAGTCGTGTGTCCCCTTAATTCCGTTTACCGGATTAGCTGCGTTTCTATTCTAATGTTTTTCGCCGGTTTTCTTGGTCTTCGTCCATCTTCCGCTTGAACTCGTCCATCCTCCTTGCATTCTGTGCCATCTCGCCCATTATTTTTTCAAGGTCTCTGTTGCTCATCCCCCCC
>CAZOWS010000114.1:0-5412 GCA_964583365.1 uncultured Actinomycetota bacterium | reverse complement strand
TGGCATGTTATTCCCAAAAACATTTAAACCCAGTTTCAGGGTGCTCACCGAAAACGCATCGTCTGGATGCTGCGGATTCTGTTTCTAAAGACCACTAATCCGACGAACAACAAAATGGAGACGAGTGAAATCCATTTGCCTGTTAGAAATCCTGTAGGCATGTATTCCAGCCGCAACCGGTGTTGTCCGGCATCCAGAGGGATGGCGCGAAGGATGTAATTGGCGGGGAATACCTTGTAATGGGAAGGTGTCACGCGCCAGCCTTTACTGTAGGCATCCGTGATCAATAGAATCGCGGGTTGGGGAGTGTCCACTTCTATGGTGAGATAATCCGTGGAGGAGTCGAGCAGTTTCACCGTCCCCTTTTCATCGGAAGGAACGGGCTGCGGGTTTGGTTCCTGCTCCAGAAGAACCGTATGCGAGGGGTCAAAGTCAGTTTGGGCCATGCGTTCAAACAGCTTGTCTCGACCCGGCAACATCTCGTAATTTTGCACTAGCAGCATTCTCGGCAAAACCTTATCTAGATTTTCTACTTTCATCCCATCGGCAGAGGGGATAAGTATCGCACGGCAGCGCAGCATAGCAAACAGCGGGTGTTTTTGTGTTGGCTCTAGGTTCTGACTGGCGTGGTCCAATTGCAAACCTTGTGTGAAACATAGAAATTCTGCGTAGCGGCGCTGCATGCTGGGATCGAAGCCCCATATGTTTTCCCAGCCGAGAGACATGCCACGATTGGGGCTGGGCACCAGCATGATGCGATCATCCTTTGCGAGCTTTGCATCTTCGACATTCACGGCGGCGTAAGTGGGTGATCGAAGATCGGTGCTGACTTCGTAGGATTTAGAGAAGACGAAAATCTCCAGTATGGCCATCAACGCTATGGCGTAGACAGCATTTGGGTAATTTTTTCGCAGCAACAAGAAAATTCCAAATAAAAAACAGACAAAGGCTCCTGACAAGAAATTGTGCGCCGAGAAATCTGCAGCCGGTCCGATAAATGCTGGGTCGCCATAAGCTTTAGGCGAAAAATAGTATTGATGCGTGGATCCAATGGTCCGCATGAGGAAGGGCCAGATGGGGCTATAAACCATAACCGATGCGCTTGCCAAGATGGTCCCAAGTGCGAGCGCAAAGATGCCAGTTTTGCGCTCGAGGGTATTGGATCGTAATAGCTGATCCATGCCAATCCCGCTTAGCAAGACGAGAAAAAGTGAAGCCGGAAACAGGAATTTGGAGTTTCCCCGAAACCATCCAAAAAAAGGAAAGATTTCGCAAAGGGGTTTGTGAATAAAGGTGTGCGTACCTAGAGCGAGTGCAACGAGGATTAATATCATAGCAAGACAATTGCCGCGTATGCGACGATCCGCATAAAGCAAACCATGCAGCCCCAGCAAGAGACCGGTTACGCCCACGAATAAGGACATTTCCCAAAGATAGCTTCTGCCCCAATAAGGAAAATTTAGATAGTCGCCATAAAACCGCGGGGCGATTAGCGTGATCAGATTTTCGGGTGGAAACGAAAACATGGCGGCGAAGAAATCCGATGTCTGGCTGCTGCGCAAGACCTCGTGGGCTGTTTCAATGCCCGGTAGAAGCTGAATGGCGGTCAGGCAGGAAGCGAACAGATACATGGCTGCCAGGACAATGGGCATCGTCCACCATCGGTGCGTGTGAAACATTTCCAGTGCCACGTAGAGTCCCACCGCTATGGCTGTGTAAAAAACATATTGCGGATGCCCTGCAAGAATCTGCATGGCCACAGCCGATACTCCGACGAGAAAAAAACCCAGTGATTTTTTTCGCAACAACTCGTCCACGGACAAGAACAGCAGCGGTACCCAAGCCATCGTGCAAAGGTTTGATAGATGGCCACTGTAAATGTGTAAAAAATGACTGCCGCAAAACATCAGCAGTACGGACGAGACAAGACACGCCAAAGGGTGCAATCCGCGTCGTGTCGTCCACAAATACATGAACAAGCCCAACAGAAATGTATGCAACGCAATGCTGGCATTGATGGCGATGGCCACGGGCAGAAAGAGAAAAAGGATATTGGGCGGGTAGAGAAGAGCGGACTGAAATCCTCCTAAATAGGGCGTGCCCGAATAAATATGCGGATTCCAAAGGGCCAGATTACCCTGTCGCAGTTGCTCGAATCCGAATGCGCGCGAGTGAATAAATTCTTTATCAATATCGCCTCCCGGGCGGGAGAGCACAACGTTTTGAGAGCTGAACAACACATTTCCGAACATGGCAAGTGTGATTGCCAACAGCAGTAGCACGTAAAGCGAATGAGTTTTTATGGAAAACATCTTCTTGAGAAGGATTTTTACCTGCTCTAAGTTTTTGTTTCAGCGCGGAGGAGCGATGGGCGTAGCCCTTGAACAAGACAAATGGCAAGACCTGCGTAACAAAGCGCTGCAATGGTGAAGTTTGTGGAATTGCTAAAATATATCGAGATGAAAACAGCCAGCGCGGAAGACAAGACGCCAAAAATCCCATTGAGAGCCCAATACCATGGGGTTGCGGCATGATCCGATGTTTTAAACAAACGCATGCCGGCGGGGAAAAATAACCCCATCAGCATTCCAAGGGGAAATATTATTACAATGGAGGAAACAATTTTGTAGGATATAGGCGAAGTGATCATGCGATCAATCAAAGCCGAGAGGGCGAAGCGCATCGTAAAAATTGCCAACGCGGTGATCAAAGGGACCATCACCATGGCGGATCTCGTGGCCAGCGGCAAGCGGTCGCTCCAGAAGCTGCCGCATCCCGTGCTGGCTATAATGGTGAAGAGAACAATGCCCAAAGCGTAGATGGGATGACCTAAAAAGATCGAAAGTCTTTGAATCAACGACATCTCCACGAACATGAATCCCGTTCCAATCAAAATGAAATAGAGAGCGCCGGACCAATGAATAGCGGGAGGACCCGTTGGAGATGAATCCGGAGGCGCGCCGAGCAGCAAAGGGACTACGATCGTTATCAAACATGCCAACAGCAAGCATAGGATAAGCACCCCAAGAAAGACCGTTGCGTAGAAATTGCCTCCGATGACTTCCATCTCTCCATGAAAGGCTTGATTTAGGTGGTTTAAGCGCAGCATATTAAAGAAGTAGGGACTCTCATCGGTAGGGGGTTGATAGTTCCATGGCTCATCCGCGATTGATTTTTCGAGCTCTTCGAGCGAAGTGCAGGAAACTATTTTATTTAACAGAGGATAACTTGAAGGAATGCCCGGCAATAGCACGAGGTTGTACTGAAGATCGGCCGCGGTCTTGTTTAATATCGCAATCTCTTGATCGCCGAACGGTTTTTTGCTCAGCACTATGGTGGAAACCGAACCGGAGGTTATCAGGGCGATATGGTCCGACGGGCTCTTTATCCCTGATCTAATCAAGGAAGCGACGGAAAGGCTGACGAGCCGCGCCGTCTCGCCCATACCATTTTGAGAAAACCATCGCGAAACCGTGAACACGCCGTCGCTATCAAGACGGTTTAAAAAGACTTGCCACGCTTCGACGGTGTAAAGCGCGTTTTCGGTAAGCGTGAATGCCCCCGCGGCCGTCGCTGCCCAGGTATCTATTAAGGACATCTGGATTACAGAGAATTTTTCATTCGTTCTGGATAGCCAGCTTCGGGCTTCATCCACCACCAGGGTTACATCTTTATGATTAGCAATTCCCGAAAAATCCCGGAATTCACCTTTATGCAAGTTTATAAAAATTGGATTTATATCGATGCCGACGATTTTGTCATGGTCAAACAAAAGCGCGCTTTGTATGTCCTTGCCACCACCAACCCCAATGACACAGACATGTCCTTTGGGGCGTAAAAAGTAAGCGACGTTGGTAACGTCGTAGCGGAGCCAATCGATATCTGCGAGAGAAGAAAATTCATGAACGTACGTGGATGCGTTGCCATCCATATCCATTCGATGCGCAAGAAGATTTGTCGGATTTGGCGCAATGGGACTTGCCCCCCAGTACGATGGTTTTCCCCTGATGCTTTGGTACACCACGACACGAGAAAACGAATTCCACTTTTCAAGTAGGAAATTCCTCCCTGTTTCAATTTTTCCCTTCGCGACGATGGGACGCACGCCGTGGAACAAGGAATTAACCACCGCAAAAAATAAAAGAATTATCAAGAAACCGCGACTTATCAGTTTTCTTATTCTGGATGATTCGCCCCCTCGCTCAAATCCCATGGCCGCCAAGATTCCAACCGCGCTGCATAAGAGTATAAAACTTGGACCGTCAAAGATTTCAAGTCCGCCTAAGACAAACAAGCAACCGAGCGAAGCCCCTATTAAATCGCTCGCATAAATTTTACCGATGGGCAAAGGACACTTTGTGAGAACCGCGCAAATCGCTATCCCGGAGAAGTAAAAGGGCATCGCGCATGCGGCCGTGGTGAGGCACAGGGCAATAAAGCACATCACGGGCGTAGCCAGCACTATAGGCAGAAGACACAATAGAAAAAGAGAAACGGGTGTAACAAGGGCATAGCCGATGCAAGCTTTTGCGGCGCTAGAGCTGAGTTTTTGCTCGGAAAACCAATGAGGTTTTAGATAGACAGTTACGGCGCCAGAAGTCATACCCAGCATAGCGGTTGAAACGGCAAAAAAGGCCAGGTGATACCACGTCGTCACGCTCAAAATTCGAGTCAGCGTTATTTCTAGCGCAAGGGTCGTGAAAGAAATCAGAAATGTGCCTAGATAAATGTTCAAGGTTTATCCCTTTATTTTGAAGAAAAGTATGCCGAAGAGAGGATTTGAACCTCCAAGGCCTTTCGGCCACTAGAACCTGAATCTAGCGCGTCTGCCAGTTTCGCCACTTCGGCAATTTTTATTCCTCCCCTTTGTACGCTTGTCCCCCACTGTGTTAATGGGGGAGGGTAGGGTAGGGTGGGGTAGCGGTTGTCCTGCATCTACCTCCCCCAGCCCCTCCTTACAAAGGAGGGGGGGTACATATTATAGCAATTCCGCGGCGATGGAGGCCAAATCGCTTCGCTCGCTTTTTGTCAGGGTTACGTGACCGTGTAGCGGGTGACCTTTGAGTCTCTCGACCGCGTAGGAAAGACCGTTGGAACTCGCATCCAAGTAGGGATTGTCTATTTGATACGGATCCCCGGTCAGGACCATCTTGGTTCCATGCCCCGCGCGGCTGACTATGGTTTTGATTTCATGCGGTGTGAGATTTTGGGCCTCGTCCACGATGATGAATTGATTCGGAATGCTTCTTCCGCGCATGTACGTCAAGGCTTCCAGCACGATGCGATCTTCGTTGAGCAATTGATAGATTTGCACCTTCGCCTCGGCGGACTTGTAACTCAAAATAAATTCCAAGTTGTCGTAAATCGGGTCCATCCAATGTTCTATTTTTTCTTCTTTGCTGCCGGGTAAAT
>CAZOWS010000113.1:0-20629 GCA_964583365.1 uncultured Actinomycetota bacterium | reverse complement strand
AAAAGATCAGAAGTGTATTGGCGATATGAAGTATAAGACTGGTACTGTGATGCCCCGCAGGATTCAAGTTGTAGAGCTGACAATCCAGCATGTGTGAAAACCATGCCATGGGTTGCCAGAAATGACCAAGTTTTGCTGCGGAAGGCGTAAAGGCCCAAATAATATTCTCGAAAGATAATCCCGTTGTCAAATGGGTATTCTCGAGCACATGGACATAGTCGTCTTGATTAACAAAATCACAACGCAATGTGTCGCCGAGAGCAAAAAGACACAGCGCAATCAGCCATAAATATATTAACCAAGCCCACTGTCTGTCGGATGTAGTATTCAGCATCTTTTCTGGATCCCCAAGTTGAAGGCGCACTGTTTTGATTTAGTCGCGCACAATATATGCCATTGTGATGTCCAAGTAAATCGGATATACCACAAAAAACACCATTGACGCAATCCCCCTAGAGGTCTATCGTTTCCGCTTTTACATGATAATACCTCACAGACTTATTTCATGTTTACTTGTTCTGGCCGCCTTAGCGCTATCCGGCGTTGCTGGTTGCGCGAGAAATGAAAACGCGGCTGATAGCAAAACACCTATCAAGGTTGCCTGCTGGGGCACTCCTGACGAGCTGCGTATCATCACCGAAGCGTTGCGCCAATGGGAAACACAGAATCCGACCGTGCAAGTCAAGATCGAGCACACCAATTACAACGATTACGTCAGCAAAATCCTGACCAGCATAGCTGGCGGAACTCCTCCCGATATTATTTTTACCGAAGTGGATAATTTCGTTAATTTTTACGAGAAGGACGCGCTTTTGAGTCTCTCGGAAATGCTCGTGGAGGATATGTCCTTTGACATACACAACTATTTTCCCGAAGTCGTGGGGCGCTTTATGCGCGATGGCAAAGTCTATTGTATCCCGCGAGACACCGCGCCATTTGCTTGCGTGTTCTACAACAAAGACCTGTTCGATGAGGCAAAGGTGCCCTACCCCAGCGACGATTGGGATTGGAAAGATTTATTGAAAAAAGCCCAAGCGCTGACTAAATCAAAAAATGGCATAGTGCAGCAATACGGATTTTATGCCTGGGCATGGCAGAACTTTGTCTACTCCAACGGCGGGGGAGTTGTGGACAACGTAGAAAAGCCCACACGCTGTACGCTTGCGGAGCCAAAGGCCATTGAGGGCATTCAGTTCTACGCCGATCTCGTCTTGAAACACCGCGTATCGCCCTCACAAACTGCGCTGCAAAATCTGGGCATGCAAACATCACAGATGTTCATGGGTGGTAAACTGGCCATGTTTGCCTCCGGCATTTGGGAGACGCCTGGCTTGCGCGCGATTAAAAACTTTCAATGGGATGTGGCAATGTTTCCCGCTGGCCCCGATGGCAAGAGGGGATTCGGGACAGGCGGATCAGGGTACTGTATTTTAAAATCCACCAAACACCCCAAAGAAGCCTGGCAGGTCGTCAAGGCCTTGAGCGGTGAATTCGGTCAGCGCCATTTCGCACAGGCGGGTCTCGCGCAGCCCGCGAATCGCCTCATCGCCGACGGCCCCGATTGGGCGGGTTCCGATGCAGCGCCTCGAAATAAAAAAATGCTCAACGAAGCCGTGAAATACGTGACGTACAATCCGTTTCATTCCTCATGGCGCAAGATGACGGACTTGGTAATCAATCCTGAATTGGATCTCGTGTACGATGGCGCGGAAACAGCCGAGACCGCAATGTGCAAAATAGCCCCGAAAATCGATCGCCTTTTGAAGGAATGAACCAGCACTGTTGGTCAACCCGCGTTGCCGTACTATTTTTTTGCTTGCTCGTCTTCGTTGCCCGTATCGCAACAGCACTGCCCGCACAGGATGTGCAGCCGGTCAACAACCGTGATTATTTTGCGTGCACGTTGAAGTTGATAGACGGTGCCCAACAAAAAATACGCCTCACGATGTACCTGCTGCAGCGCTACGGAAACCGAGCGGAAAGCCCTTCGAATCGTTTGTTGGGAGCATTGGTTAAAGCGCATGCGCGCGGTGTGGACGTGGAAATCATTCTCGAACGGTCGTCCCACCCGGATCTGGAGGCCAAAAATGCGGATGCGCTAAAGTTTTTGTCGGATGCCGGCGTCAAAGTTTTCCAAGAGTCGGAGGCCATCACAACGCATGCAAAGGTGCTTGTCGTGGACGCAAAATATATTATCATTGGGAGCACCAATTGGACGTTTTCGGCGCTAGCCCGGAACAATGAGGCAGCCGTGCTGATAGACTCACCGTCCGTGGCCAAGGTGTACGAGGACATGTTTGAAGAGATTAAAGCACAATGAGTGGAACTGTCATCCTGAGCGAAGCTTGGTTATTCTGAGTCCGCCATCGCTTCAGTGGCGGGCGAAGGATCTTGATTGCCAATCTAGATCCTTCGTCGCTGATGCTCCTCAGGATGATATTGCGCCATCAAGGGAGCGGCAATGAGTCAATTGGTCATGATTTTGGCCGGGGGAGAGGGTAAGAGACTTTATCCTTTGTCGCGAGACCGCGCGAAGCCGGCAGTGCCGATTGGAGGGCGATACCGCATTATTGATTTCGTACTGAGCAACTTTGTTAACTCTGGTTTTTTTAAAATTAAAGTTCTCGTGCAATTCAAATCCAACTCTCTGATTCGCCATATTTCCACCGGGTGGCGATTGTCTCCGCATATTGGTCAATACATAGATATGGTACCGGCCCAAATGCAAACCGGAAAAAGCTGGTACAAGGGAACGGCCGACGCGATTTACCAAAACATGAATCTCATCGAGGACGAAAAACCCGATCATATATTTATTTTCGGCGGCGATCACGTCTACAGGATGGACGTGCGCCAAATGTTCGAGTATCACCTTCACCGCAAGGCCGAGCTAACCATCGCGGCAGTGCCCAAACCGGTTGCGGAGGCCAGCTCCATGGGTGTCATCCAAGTGGACAAGGACTGGCATATCATTGGATTCGAAGAAAAACCCGGGCGACCCAAGGAGATACCGGGTAAACCCGGATTCGCGCTGGTTTCCATGGGCAATTATATTTTTAATCGCAACACGATCGTAGAGCAGCTTCGCGCGGACGCGAAGGAAAAATCAGCCAGTCATCACGATTTCGGCAAGGACATCATTCCCAAAATGATCGCGTCCAAACAGGTCTACGCATTTGATTTTTCCACGAGCCGCATTCCGGGTATGAGCGACGAAGAGGTCGGGTATTGGCGGGACGTGGGATCGCTAGACGAATATTACAAGGCCAATATGGATTTGGTGGAAGTGACACCGCGCCTCAATCTCTACAATTCCGCATGGCCTATTCGCACCACGTATTTGCCGTATCCACCCGCGAAGTTTGTTTTTGCCAATGAGCCTGAGGGACGCGTCGGATATGCCACGGACTCGCTGGTCTCGGAAGGCTGCATCATCAGCGGCGGCCACGTGCATCGCTCGATTCTCTCTCCGTCTGTCCGCATCAACAGTTTTGTCGAGGTCTCCGACTCGATTCTCATGGAGGGCGTGGACATAGGCCGGCATTCCAAAATACGTCGCGCGATCATTGACAAGGAAGTGACTTTACCGGCCAACACAGAGATAGGCTACAACATCAAAAAAGACAGGAAGCGATTTTTTGTCACTCCTTCGGGTATTGTTGTTGTCCCTAAAAAAGCTGTCGTCGAGGCCGGCTAAATGGGATTAAAAATCCTGTTTGCAGCCAGCGAAGTTGCGCCTTTTGCAAAAACCGGCGGCCTGGCCGATGTGGCGGGTAGCTTGCCCTTGGCGTTGAAGGATCTCGGCCATGATGTGCGCGTGGTCATGCCGTATTATCAATCCGTACGAGACGGGGGATTCCTCGTCTCGAAGCTGGAGGCCGACATAGCCGTGCCCATGGGCGATCGCATAGTCCGCGCAGCAATTTTGGAGGGGCGCTTGGATAGACGCGTGCCTGTTTATTTTCTAGAACACAACGATTATTACCAACGCGAAGAACTGTATCGGACGAAACACGGCGACTACCCGGACAACGCCGAGCGCTTTCTTTTTTTCTCCAAAGCGATACTTGATATTCCCGGCAAAACGGATTTCATCCCGGACATTTTCCATTGCAACGATTGGCAAACAGGCTTGGCACCTCTGTTGCTCTCCTACGGCCATCGCGAAGACTCTCGTTTGGCGGCAAGCCGATCTGTGTTTACTATACACAACATGGCCTATCAGGGAATTTTCTGGCATTTGGACATGCCGCTTTTAAATTTGGGCTGGGAAGTTTTCACTCCTGAAATTCTGGAGTTTTATGGGAAAATTAATCTACTGAAAGCAGGGCTGGCTGGCGCGGATCTGATCACGACCGTAAGCAAGAAATACGCGCAGGAAATTCAAACCCAGGAATTTGGCTGCGGCCTAGAAGGCGTTCTTCATGCGCGCAAAAAGGATTTGTGTGGTATCGTGAACGGCGTGGATTACGATCAATGGAGTCCCGAAAAAGATAATTTGATAGCACAGCATTATTCGCCCGCGGAGATGCGTGGCAAAACAGCCTGCCGCGAGGATTTGCTCGCGCATTTCGGCCTGAATGCGGAGCCCCATGAGCCGATAGTAGGTATGATATCTCGCCTTGCGGATCAAAAGGGACTGGATCTACTCGCGGGCGCGCTGGAAGCGATACTGGACACAGGCGCGCTCTTGATAGTTCTTGGCAATGGAGAAGAGCAGTATCACGCGATGCTAAAAAATGCGCAAGAGCACCATCCGGGTCATATTGGCCTGCATCTCGGCTTCGATGATTCACTTGCGCATAAAATTGAAGCGGGCTGTGATATATTTCTCATGCCGTCGCGATTTGAGCCTTGCGGCTTGAATCAGATGTACAGCATGAAATACGGCACCATACCCCTGGTGCATGCCACCGGAGGCCTGGATGACACCGTGCGGGATTACAATGCGGCTACAGGCGAAGGAAACGGCTTCAAGTTTTCAGAATATAACGTACAATCGCTACTCTCGAAATTTTCGGAAGCCATGCAGGTATTTAAGCAGCCCAGCGCATGGAGGAAATTGATGCAGAATGCAATGGCCTGCGATTATTCCTGGCATCATTCGGCCACGGAGTACGAGAAAGTGTACGCAATGGCGCTGAATAACAAGCGTCGGACGATAGCAGCCATATAAATCGACGGAAGTAAGTGTTGTTTTGGATGTTTTGGTTTTTGCATTTTGTTTCTTGCGTTTTGCATTTTGCGTTTTAATACTTGTACTTTGCTTTTTGTGAAAGAATTCTATAGGAGATAGCACGCATGCCTGAACTCAGGAAAGATCCCGTGATCGGCCGTTGGGTTATTATCGCGACGGAACGAGGCAAGAGACCTTCTGACTTTTTCGTTGAGTCGGAGAATCCTGACAAAAAGGGTTGCCCGTTTTGTGAAGGATCGGAAGACAAGACCCCGCATGAAATTTATGCGTTGCGCGGTGCTAATTCTCATGCCAACGGACCCGGATGGGAAGTGCGCGTGGTCCCCAACAAATTCCCGGCGCTGCGCATCGAAGGCGAATTAGACAAAGCCGGTGTTGGCATGTACGACCGAATGAATGGCATTGGCGCCCATGAAGTCATCATCGAAACTCCCATGCATGGAAAAAAACTCGAAAATCTCAACCCCGAGTCCATCGCCCATGTTTGGGAGGCGTACAAAGTCCGCATGCTGGATTTATTGAACGATCAACGCTTTCGCTACATCATCATTTTCAAAAATGAAGGCCTGGCGGCGGGCGCCACGCTTTCCCACTCGCATTCCCAACTTATCGCCACGCCCGTCACGCCTAAGCGCGTGAAGGAAGAGCTGGATGGGTCGCAGGAGTATTTCAAATACAAAGACCGCTGCGTGTATTGCGATATCATTCGCGAGGAGTTGCAGCAAAAAGTGCGCGTGGTCTACGAGAACAAAGACTTTCTTGCGTTTTGCCCGTTTGCATCGCGCTTTCCGTTCGAGATCACGATTTTGCCCAAGCGCCATCACCCTGATTATCACAGCGTGCAGGCTGGAGAAATGCTAGGGCTCGCCGATGTGCTGAAGGTCACGATGAACAAGCTGGCCAAAGCCTTAAACAAGCCTCAGTACAATTACATTGTCCACACGGGTCCGGTACGTCGCCCACGCCAGGGGTATTGGACGACGATAGACCAGGATTACCATTGGCATATTGAAATCATGCCGCGCCTCACGAAAGTCGCCGGCTTCGAGTGGGGTACAGGATTTTACATCAACCCCACGATTCCCGAAGAAGCAGCCAAATTCCTGCGGGAAACGGACGTTTAATGTTTCCATCCGTCTCCCTGTAGCACCCATCGCCCACGCATGAACAACAAGCCGCTATCCGTAGCGTTCGTCTGGCATATGCATCAGCCTATGTACAAGGACCCCGTGAGTCAAAAAGTTCTCATGCCCTGGGTTCGCATGCACTCGATCAAAGCCTACAACGACATGATACGCATCGCGCAAGAATATCCGGCCGTCCATCAGACCTTCAATCTAGTGCCGTCGCTGTTGGTCCAAATCGAAGACTCAATCGCGCATCCGGATCACGATGTCTATTGGCAGGTTTCATCCAAGCCTGCTTCTGATTTGACCGACGAAGACAAAGAACTTTTGTTGAGTGATTTTTTCATGGCAAATTGGGACACCATGATCAAGCCCTATCCGCGCTATACGGAACTTTTTTCCAAGCGCGGCGGGAAGGACGGTGCACAGATGGACATCAACGCGTTTGCGCAGCAAGACTATCGAGACCTTCAGGTATTTTTTAATTTGACCTGGTTCGGCTACATGGCGCGAAAAAAATATCCGGTGCTGGCGGAACTGATTAAGAAGGGTCATGGGTACACCGAGACAGACAAGAAAACCGTTCTCGATACCCAGGCCAAGGTTCTGCATGCCTTGCTGGGAGAATATAAAAAAGCCCAGGACAGCGGCCAGGTGGAGATAAGCGTCAGTCCGTTTTATCATCCGATACTGCCGCTTTTGATGGACAGCGACTTTGCAAAACGCGCTATGCCTTGGGCCCCTTTGCCCGAACGCTTTCACCACCCCGAGGACGCCAAGGCGCAAATCACCAAGGCGCTGGATAAAGCGCAGCATCTATTCGGCAAGAGGCCCAAAGGCATGTGGCCATCGGAAGGCTCTGTATGCGAAGAACTCGTGGAGCTCTTCGCCGATGCAGGAGTGGAATGGATTGCCACGGACGAAGAAATATTAATGCAATCGATCGCTGTGTCCGACCGCGCGCAAGCGTTGTACAAGCCCTACAGGGCCGAACACAAGGGCAAGTCGGTCGGCGTTGTTTTTCGTGATCATTCCCTCTCGGACATGATCGGCTTTGTGTATAGCAAAAATGATCCGATTCGCTCTGCCGATGATCTCATCGGCCATCTGCATAATATTCGAGACCATTTGAAAGGCAAGGCGCAATCCCATCTGGTCAGCATTATTCTAGACGGCGAAAATCCTTGGGAATATTACCCCGACGGGGGAGAAGCATTTTTGCGTAGGCTGTTCGAGCGATTGAGCGAAGATCAAACGCTTGCGGCAGTCAAGGTCGGCGAATATCTTCATACCCACAAACCGCAGGACTCGATTGAACATCTCCATAGCGGCTCCTGGATCGCCCACAACTATGATATTTGGATCGGCTCGACCGAAGAAAACACTGCTTGGAATCTGCTCAAAAAAACGCGCGATTTTTTATGCGAGCATATCAAGCGTCACCCTTCTTTGGACAAAACCAAGGTGGATGCGGCTTGGCAGGATATTTACATGGCTGAAGGCAGCGACTGGTTTTGGTGGTACGGGGATGATTTCAGCACCGAGAACGACGCGATGTTCGACGAGCTGTTCCGCACGCATTTGGCCAACGTCTATCGCAACCTTGGCCTCGAGGCGCCTGAAGTTCTGCGCAATTCTATCATTGCGGCTGAGCAGGCTGGCACCCTGACTCCACCTGTCGCATTCATCTCGCCAGTGTTGGATGGCAAAATTACCCACTTTTACGAATGGCAGGAAAGCGGGCATTTCAACGTCGGTCGCGCGGGTTCCACCATGCATCGCAACGACCGCATGCTGCAAAACATCCATTATGGATTTGATCTGCATCATCTTTATTTACGACTCGATCCGCTAAACGCCGAGAAATTGCATAAGAAAAACGGGCTTTTCGGTGTGGTGCATGTGATCAAGCCCATGGAATATCAAATCGTGTTTCCTTTCTCGGCCGTCGGTAAGCAGCAAAGCTATGATATGCTATACGCGTCAGACGGGATGGATTTCAAGAAGATCAAGACATTGCACGGCATTGCGATAGACAAAGTGGTCGAATGCTCTATCGCGTTTTCCGACCTGAAGGTTAAGGCGGGGGACATCGTGCAATTTGCCATCGCTATTCGTGGAGAAAAAATCGAGCTGGAACGTGTCCCGCAAGAGGGGTTCATAAGCCTGGAAGTCCCGGACGAGGAATTCGAATCTAAAATGTGGAGCGTGTAGGGTAAAACCATGGGTCATGTCACTTTTCTTTTCGGCATTCACGATCATCAACCCGTCGGCAATTTTGATTGGGTTTTTGAAGATGCCTACACGCGTTGCTACAAGCCTTTTCTGGACATTCTAGAAAAACACCCCAAAGTCCGCTGCGCGATGCATCACACGGGACCTCTTTTGGAGTGGATAGATTCCAACAGACCCAAATATTTTGAAAAACTCCAGAAGCTCGTGGACCGCAATCAAATCGAGCTTCTTGGTGGCGCATTCTACGAGCCGATTCTTACCATTATCCCTGAACGCGACGCGGTCGGACAAATCGAACTCATGAGCGAATATCTGCATGCCAAATTTGGCGTCAAGCCGCGCGGTATGTGGCTGGCCGAGCGCGTCTGGGAGCCGCATTTGCCGTCGATACTTCGCAAAGCGGGCATCGAATACACGCTGACCGACGACACGCATTTTGCTTTCTCTGGTCTGCGCCCCGAGGAAATGGTTGGCTATTACGTCACTGAAAATGCAGGTGTTACACTCAATGTCTTTCCCATTGATAAATCTCTGAGATATCTGATTCCGTTCAGGCAGCCCGAAGAAACGATTCAATATCTCGCCTCGGTGAGCGTTGAGGAAGGCACGCGCGCGGTGAGCATGGCCGACGACGGCGAAAAGTTTGGGCTTTGGCCCGGGACATTCGACTGGGTTTACAATCAAGGCTATCTCGAGCGGATGTTTGGAAAATTGGAAGAAAATTCCGAGTGGATTCACATGCAGACTTACTCCGAATACATGGACGCGAATCCCCCGACAGGGCGTATTTATCTACCCACTGCGTCGTATTACGAAATGATGGAGTGGTCTCTACCCCCGCGTTCGGGCATCGAATATCAGGAGATGGTAAAAAGTCTCACGGCGGCTAATCTCTACGAGCGATTCAAAGTGTTTGTGCGCGGCGGATTCTGGCGCAACTTTCTCGTTAAATATAAAGAAAGCCATTTGATGTGTTCCAAATCGCGCTGGGTGAGCGACATGGTTGACACCGCCTCACGTCAGGCTGCACCCAAATCCGCGGGCGCAATCAAAGAGATTCAAAAGGACCTTTGGCGAGGGCAATGCAATTGCCCCTACTGGCATGGGATGTTCGGCGGCATCTATTTGAATTATCTGCGCTACGCGATTTACTCGCATTTACTCAAGGCTGAAACCGCCTGCGACAAATTACTGCACGAGGGAAAAAACTGGGTGGAACTTAAGAAAACGGACTACGACAAGGATGGAATGGAGGAGTTGCTACTTTCCAGCGCGCGAACCAACGCCCTTATCGATCCCGATTACGGTGGAACCCTGATCGAATGGGATTGCAAGACTAAGTGCTTCAATGTCACAGACACAATGACGCGCCGCGAAGAGGCCTATCACGGAAAAATCATCGAAGCGCAAAAAAAGAAAGCCGCTGAGGGCCAGCCGCAATCCATTCACGATGTCCTGCATGTCAAAGAGGCTGGGTTGGAGAATCTTCTTTTCTACGATTGGTACGAGAGGCATTGTTTCCAGGACCATTTTCTGGGTGAAACCGCAACGCTGGAAAATTTTAAGCAATGTCGGCACCCGGAAGAAGGGGATTTTGTGAATCAGGCCTATCGTGTTGTTCAAGCGCAGGCGAAGGACGCGCAGGCCACCGTGCATCTTCGCCGTCAGGGACATGTGCATCGAGGTGGACAGAAATACCCCGTGCAGGTGGACAAGACATTCACGTTGGATAATAAAGGCGCGCTTCGTGTTGCCTATGGCGTGCAAAATCTTGGAAGTGTGCCGCTCGATTTATGGTTTGGCACGGAACTGAATCTGACGCTGTTGGCAGGGAACGAAGCCGACCGATATTACGTCTTAACGGGTGGCGATACAAAACTCGGGAGAAAGCCGCGCATGAACACAGAAGGCATTTCTGAATCCATTGAATCGGTCTCTCTCGTGGACGAATACCATAAAATGCGTATTGTCGTCGGCGTGGAGCAGCCCTGCGGCGTATGGCGCTTTCCCATCGAAACTGTATCCCAATCCGAAAGCGGATTCGAAAAAACCTATCAAGGATCTTGCGTGTTACTACACTGGAAGTTTCCTTTGCAGCCCAAGGAGACAAAGCTGTTGGAATTAACCGGGCAATTTACGGACATATTGTCATCCTGAACGAAGTTAAGGATCTAGGGGGGCCTAAACCCATGAGCAAATCAATAACCGCAATCCTTATCCTATGCAGTTTGCTTGCTGTTAGTTCCGGCTGCAACACCATGGAGGGTGCGCTTCTAGGTGCCGGGCTAGGCGCTGGCACTGGCGCCCTTGGGGGAAGCCTGAGCGGTCGCGCTGGCGCGGGCACGGCCATAGGAGCCGGAGCAGGCGCTCTGATAGGTGGCATCATGGGTTATCAAGCGGAGCAATCCGAGAAGCAGCGTCAGGCACAACCCCCAGCCTATCCTCCCACCTACGCAACCGGAGGAACTGGTTCTTATCCCGTGAATCAACAGTACAATGCCTATCCCAACAATCCCTATTATCCACAACGCCAGGCACCCGTGCCGCAAAGCAGCGTGCGCTCCGATCAATCCCAGACAAACTTCGATACTGCGCAAACAGCGACAGCTATCACCACGGTTGTCAATTGCCCCAGATGCAATCAATCCCTAGACGTCACCGAGTTCCGCAAAGGCTCCAAAGTCCGCTGCCCCGCCTGCAACAACGTTTTTGTGTACTAATCTAGGGACAGACACCGTAAACCCTATTCTTTTCGACAACAATTCGGGTTTGATGAGAATGCGCGATAGGGGGAAAGCCGCGAATCAAAAACTTTTACTCAATTCAGATGCTTTTTTCAAAAAAAAAGTTCTCAAACTTTCCAACGATACGGGTCGCACCATGCGAGGTAGAATATCAAGGGATTTCACCTTTGAGAAAGCAACGGCAAGTCCATAAGAATCTAGAGATGGATATTTCAAACGGCTTTTCTCCCAAAGTTCCGCGAATGGGAAAATATCCTGTACTATGAAATAGATATCCACAAAATCCTTCGGCTCAACTCTTTCGTAGAGAGCGGATAGTTTGTTGCAGCAAATGTCCTCGGAATTATCCAGATCCACACCAAACGCCTCACGCTGTCTTATTGGCTTCAGTCGTCCAGGCATATCCAACGCAAAATCCATTTCAATTTTATCGCCTTTATTGTTGTGAACAGAACACTCAAACAGCGTTTGGAAACGTCTTCCCATGCTAATACGTAGCCCAAGCTTGTCTACCAAGGACTTCACAATAGTTTCAGCCCGCGCGACCCCTTGAGGAGCTTCCGTAAAAAAATCCAAATCCTCGGAATACCTATGCTTAAGATAAAACGCAGATAGGGCCGTGCCACCGGTTAGATAATAATCCGCAAAAAATGACTGCGAGGAAAAGCCACGGAGCACTTCTTTCTGAAAATCTGTAAGAATCTCCATCAGTTCACTATGCCTTTGTGCGTTTCAAAATACCAATCCCAAAACTCCCGAATTGCTTTGGGTAAAGTTATTTCTGGTAAGAATTTTCTAATGGTCTCAACACCCACGTTGTGAATATCGGCCGCGCCACCGCGCGTAAGCACCCTAGCGACATACCACTTCATAAAAGAGTCTGTTTGCATCTGCTCCGGAGTAAACTGATAATCCCAAATTAAATCGTGATTTATTTCCATAAGCGAAGAATAGCAAATCCCTCGCAGCGTGCCAAGTACGCCGCTCCAAGCGAGAAAAATCATCGAGCCATTGACAAACCACAAATAATTGTATATACTTGACTTACAGAAAGAGACGCCATGCGGAGAATGTTTGTTTGGGTGATAACCCTGATTTTCTTGGTGGGGCAGCCTTGCTTTGGGCTTGCTCCGTCCTCGAAATTCTCGCGTGCGAGCAAGGTGGCCTTGGCGCAGGCAATCGCCGAATACCATCAAAAGGAAAATCTGCTTTCCCAAGAGCCATCCATTCTAGATATTTTAAAAGTTCGGCTGGCCACAGAAATATTTCGAGAATCGCGCTTGCCCGAAGGGGATTGGTGGAGTTTTATGAATGCGACCGGGTTGCATGGCCAGCCTGCGCATGTTGGCTCAACCGTGCTGTTAATGCGGGAAATTTTTACTGCCGGCGACGTGGGTGATTGCCTGCTTCTGGCAAAGGAAATTTCCGGCAAAACCTACACAGAATTGAGCATTTCGCAGCGCAAGCGTATTGCAAACCTTGTATTTTCCGTGTCGGGGTTGGACGCTGGGGAAGGAGCTCTTCTGCGCCATTTCGCTTTGGGTAGCCCGTGGGGCGATCGCGCCTATTTTGTGTTTCCGCGATGGGCGCGAAGGGCCGAGTGGAAATCTTTTTTTGCCAATGACTTGATGCAGGAGGGCGCGACGCGTGAAACAGCATGGGAATTGAGCGAGCCTGGCTACCTGGACTCCTACAAGGATGACTTTGAGGCCATGCCGTTGGAGGATTGGAACGATGGCAGGATACGGGCAAATCTCGTCGCACGCATCTTGGAAGATCATCGCTGGGTGATGGGCATCAAGAAGGAAATGAAACTGCAGGAGCATTTGCCGCTGGAGTCCCTGCGTCTTGCGTGCAGGGTAAAAGCGCCTTCTGAATTACTGAGCGCGCCGATATTGAGGGCGAGAGAAGCTGCGGAAGATATGAGGGCATTGTTGCATGATATTACTCATAAAATGATCGGTCCGCTGTCGATGTTGTCGCCTTTAAACATGGATCCGGATGGCGAGGCATCTTTGCATATCCCCGTAAGTGTCTCGTCGTTCTTCAAATTTTTGTCCCTGTACAATAAAAATAACCCGGGCATGGTGCATGACCAGAATGAGGCGAAAGACGCAATGGATACGATGGCTTCGCGCCGTGATAAATTAGTAACTCTTCTCCGAAAGATCAAAGAAGATGGCGCCGGCTGGCATGCCTTGATCGAAGAAATCGGGAGACTCAAGCCGGACGATGCCTTCACGCTCGAGTTGCTAGCTAATTTTCTGCCTCGCGTGGATGATGCGTTGCGAATGTTGAGCGAGTATCCCAATTATCAAAAAGCGGCAACGCCTGGAAAATTTGTGCATGTCAATCTCCAGGATGTGATCGATGATTCTCGTATTCGTCAGTGGGGGAAAGGCTATTTGCTCTCCGCCGACCACGTAAGTGGGATCGTGTATCCGAATACACCTGATGTCGCCATCTCGAGCGTTGCATCGTTGAAGCAAGTCTTGGAACAATGCATTCACAATGCCGGCCAGGCCATGCACAAAGGCAGCGACGCCGCGAAGCCGGGCAATTTAAAAGTACTCGCGCAGGCGTATTATCGAGATCCGCGATGGGTGCAAATTATCATCGAAGACTCTGGACATGGAATCCCCAGAATTGCGCGCAGCCACATTTTCGAGCCCAATTACACGCATGGCAAGGAAGGCGGCACGGGTGTTGGATTGGACGTGGTGCGCGAATGGATCAGGGAGAACAGAGGCAGTATCTGGGTGGAGAGCCGCGAAGGCAAGGGGGCGAAATTCGTGATTTTATTGCCCACGGAGGAGGAGATGCGCAAAGATCTTTTGATTGCGCCCCAATCGGCCGTTCTGTTGCGGCAACCGATCGGCGAGAATCTTGGGGCTGTATTGCCGGGCGTGCAAACTTCCTTTCGTTCTGTATTGTACGGTTCGTCGATAGAGTCGTTGTCTTTGCCCTCGGGACTTCTTTTAAACAAGATTGTCGTCGGCACGGATGCAAAAGGCCTCAGCATGGATATTCGCCATGGCATGATGGACAACCTTGGCGCTCTGGCGAAAAAACTCTCCGAGACGAGGGCGAAAAAGCAAACCATGAAGATAGGAGACCTGCGCGGCGCCATCCTTTTTAGGCCGCGCCATCGCGAACTCCTACGCGAGATATTGCGTGCGGGTGTTGTTGCGCTGCATGTGGATGGCATACGCTCGGTGGACGCCGACGATGACGCGGATTTCAATGCCTTCTGGAAGGACTTGGCACTAGAAATCGACAAAGGAAGCAATGTCACCTGCGGCAATATGTTTTTTTTAAAGCATAGCGATACGGAAGTCTTGCCCGGTCTATACACGGGTGAACTAGATTTTGTTATGGGGGCAGCCGACGATGTCGGGCACGATGTGTTGAGCGCGCGCATCACGGAAATATTGGGTGGACAAATGTCGTCCTGCCTGATGAGTAGGAAAAATTCAGAGTTTTCATTAGAGAGAAACTTCTCACCCGAGGAATTACAGGCCGCGGCACTGGAAGGTTTTTACGCACCGGATACGCTGGAGCAAGGATTGGGTAGAAATCAACACAGGCTGGATGACGTTTATAGTTCGATAGATCTCGCGCGATCCCCGGACAGCCTTTTGATAATTACAGCAAGAGAAGACAATCCCTGGGTCAAGGACTTGAAGGGCATTAGCGTGGATCCCTGGACCGGAGACAAGACCATACGCTCGCTCATTGCAGCGCGTGGAGTTCCTGTGCGCATTGTCGAAAGCGTTTACAGAGGAAATTATGTTCAAACAAGAAAGGCCATGCAAAGCGAGAGGGACGGCGTTGCAAGAATGAAATTGGCGCAAGCATTCGCCGAACATATGCGCATGGACGGTTTGGCCAATGAAGCATTGAGCGTCTTGGGGGATGCGATGCAATACTTTTTGTCGCGGCACGATGAACAATGGAAAGCAAACGAAAAGATGGGATCGTCGCTATGAAGAAATCCCTTTCCATAATGCTGTGCTGTGCGCTTTTGCTGCCATCTCCTGCTTTGCGCTCGCGCCGCCATCGGGGTTCGTTGCCAAGCCGCTGACGACCTCTCAAAAATTCCAGATGCTGGCCCAGAGCCATGAATTCAAGGAGCGCGCCGAGGCGATGCTGGAGGTTTGGCGCAATGGGCCTTACAAGGCTATTTCCACGGTGGACGCGATGGCCAACATGGACAAGATTTGTGCCGATGGTGTTGCTGGCGGGCCATTGCTGGAATTTGATTATCGGTTTCTGCCTCTGGGCCCGGACAAGGTCTACATGGTGGGAAAAATTATCAAGGGGCCGCTAAAAGATAGACGATGTTATTGCGTGCTTTCCAAAACCGATGCTAACAATCCGTATCAATTGCTCGACGAGAGAGGATTTCGGGACATGCTTTATGTACCTCTCCCTCGTGCCAACGTCCCGATGGCTGGTATGGAAGCGGCTGTCGGGGAATACCGCCGCAAGGATGAATTTCTCTACCGTATGCATCTGTCCGCGCCAAATCTTTTGTCGGAACGGATAGGTGCCGCGTATCATATTTTTAATTCTGCACTTAAAAAAGAGCGCATTCCCATCTATGAACACGGCAATTTCTGGCGGGTATTCATGCTTCAAACCGTGATACCAGAATTGCCGACCACGCTGCAAGTGGCCATTATGGTGGCCCATGGTTTAATGCACACAACGAATTTGCACGAGCAAGCCCTAAAAACATTGGACCAGGGCTTCACCGAGGGTTCTCCTATCCCCGAGCTGAAGGAATCCATTGGATCCAACAGTTTTGAGAGCTTGGATATCGGCACACAGGAAATACTCCTACGTGAAATACTTGCCACCTCCCGATTGGTGGGGGGTGAAGAATTGATCTTCAATCAAATTTTTCTTGCTAGTCCATGGTGTGGCGCTGCCTTTGTTCCGGGGCCTGATTTTGCCCTAAAAGAAGATGGCCCAAATGAATTTAGCAAGCTACTGGCGGGTGCAGGGTTGTCTCGCGCGGGTTACCAGCGCCTTGCGCAACCGGGGGTGATGGCTGGGTACAAAGCATTCTGGGAAGGAATGCAGGCAAAAGATTTGACCCAGAGCGCTAAGTTGCACTATCTGGTCTCGCGCATGCAGGAAGACAGTGGTTTGTTCGATGCAATGGGGGCATCCTTGCGGTTTCGTTCCATTCGTCTGGTGACGGACGTTGTGGATCCTCTGCAAAAGTCGGTGGATCCATTGATATTGCAGGCCAGGGAAATCGTCAGAGGTATTAACAATGCCGTGCACAACGCCAACTCGCCCGTTGCAACAGGTGCTTTGATGATCGATCTTTTACAAATATCATTAGTGGGAAAAAATCTTGAATTGCCCGTGCTGGCGGATTATTTGAAGGATATGAGAAGTGACATCAAGAAATTTGGAGAGTTTGCCATGTCGGGCAACGTGAATTTCACCATACACAATGGCACCCAAGCAAGACAGGCGATAGACATCGTGCAAAAGAGTTATTTTGGTATGCAAAGTACCTTGCGAGTCTTGATGGAAAAATTAGGAAGTCTTCGTCTGGAGGCCGCGAGCGATGACCAGATCGCCGTCTTTCTGGGTGATACGAGAAAAAATCTGGATCTAATAGAGAGAAAATTTCTTCTGTCGGACCGAGAAATACATAATTTTTTCACGGAATCGGGCAAGGTGTTGGATCAAGTGGTGCTGGCGGAATGGGCTCCTGTGAGCGATGTTGTTAGCGAGGAGAGCGTGAAGGAAAATTATTCGGGATATCTGATGGATGTTAAGGTACTCGTCAACATTGAGCCCGATGTTCTGGGAAAAATCCCTGAAATTTTCGTAGAAAAAGAAAAGTTTATGGATACGGTGCTGGGTCAAATCATTCGCAACGCCGGGCAGGCCATGGGGGGGCAAGCGCTTCGAGAAAAGGGGGATAAGCCAAGGAAACTCTCCCTTAGCGTGCGTATGTCGGAGGACGAGCGAAACGTGATCTTCACGGTGGAAGACAACGGTAAGGGCATTCCTTCCAGCTACAAACATAGGATTTTTGAATGCGGGTTTACGAAGGGAAAGGAGAGTGGCACAGGTTTTGGGCTAGATCAGGCCAGCGATTTTATTCAGAAATTCGGAGGTCATATCAATTTTGAGAGCGTTTTGGACAAGGGCACAACTTTCACGATTAGTCTGCCCACGCGCAAGGCGATTCAGGAAGGAATTATACGAGAGAGAGCCGATTTGCTGATGCCCACGCAGATCGCCGTATTGGGAATAACGGGGCTTCTTGGAGATGGTGATAATCAGGCATTGCGGGACAGGGCGGATGTCATTGCTCAGCAATCCGTGAAAGCCGCGCTCAACAATCTTGACATCGATGGACATGTTTTGATGGAAACCGAGCCACGCGTGGGGCGTGGCGAAGTACCCATGGACATGATCGTGGATCCGCTCGTGCAAACCTACGGGATAGATCACGCCGCATCGCAGGGCACGCAAAGCAGCATGGTGATTTGCGAGCGCGGCAGCATAAAAAATTTGCCGACCAATCTCTTCATGCAAAAAATTATCGTAGGAAAAGCTGCGCTTGGCGCCAAGATAGACGTGACCGATTCGGTGAAACACAATTTAGAGGCTATAGCCGAAGCTTTACCCTACATAGGCAGCGAGCTGCCAGTGCAAGTCAAAGATTTAAAGGGCGCGGTGCTTGCCAAGACGCGGCACAAATCGCTGGTGCGCGAAATGCTGCGTGAGGGAATACAGGTGGAATTTGATGGAAACCCCAGAGACAACGACGCTGATTTTGAGCGATTTTGGAAAACCATTCTGGACAAGGCGAAAGAAGGCGAAGACGTGGTGAGTGGTAATCTTACGTTTCTAGCCAAGAAAGACGTGGATGCGGTATGCGGTCTTTACACGCGAAAGATTGATTTTATTATCGGGGCGGATTGCACGGCGGAGGGCCTCGAAGCCGCTGCGTTGACGGAGATATTCGGCGGTAAAATGTCCGCGCAATTGATCCCGAAAGAAAGGCTGTTCGACGATAGAGTCAACGCGGACTTGCAAAACTCCCGACAATTGAAAAACTTTACGGATAAAGATCGCGTGGCCTTTGATTCGGGAGAATTTGTGGATGACACGAAGTGGACGGCGAAGGAGAGGCCGATTAAAGAGAGGAAGCTAAAACCCCATCAGAATTTAATCACTCAAATTTACAGTTCCAGAGATTTAGTGAACGCGGCGGACTTGTTGCTCGTGGTCACGGCCGTGAAAGATAATCACTGGCTGGACGAATTAAAAGGCGTAACCGTGGATGAAGTGACGGGAGATAAAACATTGCGCACGCTCGTTGCAGCTAAGGGAGGCATGGTGCGCATTATCGAAACGGTAGTTGAGGGGGATTATCTGCAGCGGCAAAAGCGCATTGAGGAAGAGATGGATCTGGTGGCAAAAGCAGAGCATGGCGCGGCCCTTGCCCAGTTATTGGCCAACGACGGTGGATACGATCGAGCGAAAATGCAATTAAAAGCCGCGATGCTTCTTGCGGATCAGCCTCGGTATGATGCTATGCTGGAGGCAATCGACGGTTTTCAACTTTTGGTGGATAAGCGAGGCCATGAGGCCGAGGCCATTAAGCATTTGAAAGAGGCCCTAAAGTTGGATCCTAGCGAGATGGGCTATCTAGAACAATTCTGCAAAGACATCGCCAAAAAGCCCCAGAGGCATGTCGTGGAAGGTGACAATTTTCAATTCCAATGGGACGAGTCCGGATTTATTTCCTTGAACGGATACAATCCCGCCTTGGGGCGCTATTTTCCATTGCCACTGATGTTCGGTGTCACGGATGCCAACGGCGAACGGTTGTTTGGAACCGACCAAGAATGTTGGCGCAACGCGCGAGGCAAGACGACTCCCTCTACCGACGAAATTAGCGTTCAATACCTCGATGATAAAAAGGGGTTGGCATTGACGGTGCATTATGTGTTTCCCAAAAGACAATCTTTTTTTACGGTGTCGATGGAGCTGCTTAATCATTCCGGCGAGTCACTTAATGTTGGCCATTGGCAGTTTCGTACGGCTGAAGATTTGCTGTTGGGATATTCCAAAGATTCGATGAAATTATCGGGGTTAAAAACAACAGAGGATGCTTATCAGATTGCTTCGTGGCACGATATGGTTTCACGCATGTCGCTTTCCGTTGCCTTCGTAGGGTCTGACCCTAAGGCTGGAAGAATTCTGCCGCGAAAAGGGGACAAACAGGGATTTCTTGCTGTGGCGAATGCGGAGGGACCTCCGCTATGGGACCGATTATCGCGTGGGTCTGATCCGATCATGGTGACGATGGATCAGAGCGAGCTAAATACCGTGGACGGTTTTGCCCTGTTGCACGCGATGGAGGCTGTTGGCGCTCGGCGTGGCGCTGTTGCTGACGCTAAAGATGAGTTTTCTTTGGCGCAGGTGCTTGCCACGCTGCCTTCGAATGCACATCCCGCATTGATTAGCGCTCTCTTGCTGGAAGGTGAATCCAAATTGCTGCTAAAGGATATGGACCAGATACCGGCTGCGGTTCGAGATCGGACGCAAGTGTTGGCGCTGGCGGGAAAAAAATGGAATGAGCCGATGCCTATCGATGCAGGGGATGATCCCCAATTGCAAATATTCGCTATGGAATTGGACCCAGAAAAGGATGTGCTGGTCGGGTTGTTTAATTTTAGCAAGCGTGCTCAGAGCATGGATCTTAAATTTACCCATCTAGGGCTGCCGGCGAATGCGGACATGCGGGTGGAGGATATATGGGCAGGGCATGAAGGAGAAAATCTCGGCGAGGAATACGTCGACCGCGTGCGTGGTAATTATTGGTTCAACGAAATTCCGTCGATGGGAATGAAACTGATTCGAGTAATGAAAACCCCTAAACCAAAAACTGAATCGGAAAAACTGGATGAAGCCAGCGGGTCCGAAAATGCCTTAGCTGCGGCACTGTAGTCGCCCGATTTATCGGGCAACAATCGGGCAACAAACTTTTGACACTCATCCAAACCATTGCTAAACTCTCGCCCTCCTCAGTTACGGGGGATTAGCTCAATTGGGAGAGCGCTACCATGGCATGGTAGAGGTCAGGGGTTCGACCCCCCTATCCTCCAGATTTAAATAGGGACACACGTCGTATTCCGATTTCACTAAGTGAAATCGGAATACGACGTGTGTCCCTATTTAACCTTCCGGACGCGCTCGGGTTGGCTTCGATTCCCACTTGGGTTTGATTTATATGGCTTGAGGGCTTCTTCGCGATAGGCGTGACGCAGTTATATGCCAGA
>CAZOWS010000112.1:0-7327 GCA_964583365.1 uncultured Actinomycetota bacterium | reverse complement strand
GAAAATACGCCCGACGCGCCCAATATCGCCGTGGAGCCTGTCCTTCATAGCAACAGGCTCGTGCTCGTGGACGCGCACGGCAACGTACGCGGCTATTACGACGCCGAGGATGCCGAAGCCCTAGCGCGACTTAAATCGGATTTGCGCAATCTGTGATTCCGCTTTCCCTCTTACCCACGCTCAATGCTTGCCTGAACGCCACAAGCGCGACATTGCTTTGTCTGGGATATCTCTGCGTACGCTCCAAGAAAATCGTCGCGCATAAAATCTGCATGCTCAGCGCCACGCTGACCTCCACAGCCTTTCTCGTATCCTATATTTATTATCATTTTCATGCGGGCAGGACGCATTTCCCAGGCATCGGATGGATACGACCTGTTTATTTTACGATGCTCTTGTCGCACACGGTGCTAGCAGTCGTGATCGTGCCGCTAGTATTGATCACTCTTTGGCACGCGCTGCGCGGGGATATCAACCGCCATAGGCGCATCGCGCATTGGACATTGCCACTGTGGCTATACGTCTCGGTCACGGGCGTGTTAATTTACCGTATGCTCTACTAAAATGAATCTAATCAGACGCACACAAATCGGAATATTTTGCTTGCTGCTCTTTTCCACCGCTTATTTCTATCAGCCTGTGGAAAACGAAAATGCGTTCAGCCGATTTTGTTTAGTCAGCAGCGTTGTGGATTTTGGAAGTCTGGATATTAATCACTACAGATCATACACCGTAGATACAGCGGTGTATGGCGGCAACACTTACACCTCAAAAGCCATCGGCGCACCGTACCTTGCCATTCCCGTATACTGGTTTCTGAGACATTGCACACCCCTTCGTCACGACGGAGCATTGTCCGTCAGGACCAGAATTATTTGTGTACTACTCACCACGTGTGTGCCCTATGCAATATCAGGAGTAGTTCTATTCAGCCTTCTCTTAGCGATGGGGGCGCCCACTCGGAATGCTTTTCTATGCGTTGTTGGGTATGCATTCGGCACCATCGCTTGGAATTACGGATCGTCTCTGAGCGGTCACCAAATCGCCGCCAGCTGCGCGCTGATGAGTTTCGCCATCCTATACTTTCACTCCAAAAACAGAAGTGCCGACGAAAGTAGTCTTCCCTGGCTTGGCGCAGGAATCCTTACCTATCTGGCAGGCCTTGCCGACTACACGGCACTTTATCTAGCTGGACTATTAACGCTCTACGCGATGGCGAAAGCAAGGAATTATCGCCAGCGCATTGCCTTTGTTGTCGGAGCCATCCTGATGCTGTTGATGCTGGCATCCTATAATTCGCAATGCTTCGGAAGTCCTTGGGCAATGTCCTACAACAATTTGGATTCATTACAATTCAAAGAAGGATCAAAACATGGCTTCTTTGGAATTAGTATCCCGCGCCTTGACGTTTTTCTCAAACTATTGATGTCTCCCGCGCGAGGCGCTTTTTTTATAATGCCCATTCTTCTACTGTCTCTTCCGGGTTTTCAAAACATGTTGGACATCGTGCGACGACGCAACAGACAGATGCCGTCATTGGGTCTTCTGGAATGCGTCTTTATCATGACAGCCGTCATCGGCTATTTTTCTATAAACGCTGGCTATTTTGTGTGGCATGGAGGCTGGACATTTGGACCACGCCATTTGGTGGCGATGCTACCTTTCTTAGCCATTCCCATGGCCTTTGGCATAGACAGGAAATGGTTTCTGCCGCTATTCGCGCTGTCTTTTCTCCAGGTAGCATTGGCCCAGATAGCCATTTCTTACCCCCCAGAAGCTATCGCCAATCCGATAGTCGAATGCATGATCCCTCTTTTTCGTTATGGCTACATGCCGGAGAATCTCGGCATGATGTGCAATCTACAAGGCGCCATGTCGCTATTGCCATTTTTCCTGATATTAATTTTGGGAATCTGGTTTTTCTGCCCGAAAGACGAGATTTGCGAATCTCCTCTACCCTCTGCCAAAAGATTTTGGCGCCCTATTTATGTTTGCATAGGACTGATCATTGTCGCGAGCCTAACTTACGTTCGATCCCCCGACTTCCGTGCGGTACATGAATTGAACGCACTCCTACTACGCAATGGAGCCTTTTGTCTAGATAATGAATCACTTGCACAAGCAGCAAGAGAGGAAATGAATCTTGCTGGAAACCAGCAAAAGTGAAAACAGCTAGGCATGTCGAGCTTGGGTTATTTGTGTTGCTGCTTTTCTCCAGCGTTTATTTTTTTCACCCCATCGAGTTGGATAACACTTTCAGCCGCTTTTGCCTAGTCAGTGGTATTGTGGATTATGGCACGCTGGATATCAATATGTACCAAGCCGGAACTCAGGACAAATCCATTGTCGGCGGCAACGTATACTCCAACAAAGCAATTGGCGCTTCGTATCTGGCCGTGCCCGTGTATTGGTTTTTGCGCCATTGCACCCCAGCACGAGATGACGCTGCCTTATCGGCCAGAACAAGATATTTTTGCAGGGTGATAACAACATCTTTGTTGCATGCGTTGTCCGGCGTGGTTTTTTACAGACTCCTGTTGGCCATGGGCGCACAAGCCATGAACGCCTACTTATCTGTTTTGGCCTATGCATTCGGAACCATCGCGTGGATTCACGCCACGCTTTTTAGCGGACATCAAATCGCAGCAAGTTGTTCTCTTTTTTCTTTTGCAGCGATCTGGTTTTATTCCCGACAAGAGAAATCGGCTGGCGTCTTGCGATGGCTTGCTGCAGGTATTTTGGCCTATCTTGCGGGCTTATCGGATTTCACGGCATTTTTCATTGCGGGCCTGCTGACGCTTTACGCCATGTTCAAAGCCCGTAACGTCAGCGCGCGAGGAGCATTCCTTGTAGGAGCCGTGATGGTGATCGCCGTGCTCGCAGCGTACAACACTGCCTGTTTCGGCAATCCATGGTCTCTTTCGTACGCCCACAATGCGACAGAAATTTTTCGTGAAGGTTCAAAAAGAGGGTTCTGCGGCGTAGGTTTGCCCGATGCGAAGGCGCTCTTCGCGTTGCTGTATTCTCCTTCTCGAGGTTTGTTTTTTACCATGCCTGTCTTACTTCTCTCGCTGGCGGGTTTTTGGAACATGTGGCGAAAGCCCGCAAAGAATGTTGGTCGACTGGAATGTCTTGTGATCCTCGCGGCAGTGACCGGCACCTTGCTTATCAGCGCAGGATTTTATGCCTGGCATGGCGGTTGGACATTCGGTCCGCGATACATGGTCCCTATGTTGCCTTTTATGGTCCTGCCCATGGCCTTCGCGATGGATAGGCCCTGGCTTGGAATCCTTGGAGCGCTGTCTTTCTGTCAAGTAGGTTTCGCCCAGGCGGTGATGCCTCATCCCGCCCATACCATTGCAAATCCCATCGTGGAATCAATGGTCCCGTTGTTTCGTTATGGTTTCATGACAAATAATTCAGGTCTTTCTGCGGGGCTAGAAGGCGCATGGTCTCTGGCTCCATTTCTACTGCTAATCTTGCTTGTCGCATGGCAGGCAAGGCCCGACGAGACAGAGAAATTAAGCAGCTCCAACGGCAAAACATGGCGAACAATCTATACAGGCGCTTGCCTGGCCATTTTTATTGCGCTAGCAACGGTGCATAGCCCAGAACCATGGAGACCTCACAAATTTAACGCTAAAATACTTCGCGAATGCGCAATTAGTTTTCAGGGCAGTGAGGAAAAACGGGCGCTGGCAGAGGCAGAAGAAACAAGATTACAAAAAATATTTCAGGCCTCAGGATGACACACCATTGTAGCAGTGGCGCGTCACTTCTCCAGCTTGAAATTCGCTACGAAGGTTTTTAGGGCTTTGATTTGATCTTCGGTCTTGCCGCCTAGGACGGTGGGTAGCGGCGATTGGCCGTCAGGGAAGTAGGTCGGCATGCGGGTTCCGGGCTGCACCACTTGCGGGTCTGTCAACCATTCGGCAATCCACTCTTCGCGTAATCGCAGAGGCGCCATGGACAGATCTGGCGCCAAGTCGGCGGGAGCCTTTTGGGATTTCTCCATACCCTGATGGCATTGAAGGCATTGTAGTTTTTCGAACATCTGTTTTCCCACGTTCCACTGTTCTTGATCGTAATGCTTTTTCTCTAGCGAGTGGAATGGCTGTGCCACAGAGTCCTTGCCCTGAAAATAGCGCGTGAGCGTCGTGGCCTCTTCGTCCGTGAATCCGAACGTGGGCATTCTAAAATGCAGCCATGGCCGAATAGGCGTCGGATTTTTGAGGAACGTGAACAACCAATCCCCCTTCACTTTTTTGCCCTCGCCTTCCAATGCAGGAGGCGCAAAACCTTGGTCGGTGAGCGTCTCGGCGATATTTCCACCTTTGCCATCCAGCACGTGGCAACCTTGGCAGTTGAAATTACGCACGAGCTTGCGGCCTTGCTCTACAGCCATGTCCTGGTCATTCATCAATCTTTGTCTTTCCATCGGGACCGAGTGTTTGGTCTGGCTGACAAGATGCAGCGTCAGTAAATCGACTTGCTCGGGCGTAAGATCGAATTTTGGCATCTTGAGTTTTTCCAGCGGCGCCTTGACCTTGCCTTCGTCAAAAGCCCTGGGATCAGCCAATTTTTGGCGGAAAAATGCCTCGCGTGTGTGCTCGATAGGAGCGAATCCAAAATCAAAGCGCGACTCGGGTTTAGAGCCCTCTTCGGTCAATACGGCGCCGATCTTGCGCGCGGTCTCTAAGCCGCCAATATCATGGCACCCGAAGCATCCGTAAAATTGAATCATCGCCTCTCCGACGAGCAATTGCCTTTGCTTGGCATTCATACCCGCCATTTGCCCCTCAGCATCTTGCAACGGCATTTTTCTCTGTAAATTTTCTAGGACCAGCGCGTCCACGGCCGCCGTTTGCATAAGGGGTTGGGGCAATGCGTCGAACGCAGGATTCTTCAACGTCATCAAGTATTCCGCAATGTCGGCTGTTTCTTGATCCGACAAACGCATGTTGGGCATTTTAGTATGAGGGAATAGTTTTTTGGGATCCTTCAGCCACGCCATCAGCCATTCCTTCTTCATCTTGCTGCCCGTGCCGTTCAAGTCTGGCCCATGCGCGCTCGCGCGCATGTCGCCAACCGCGTGGCATCCGACGCAACCCACCTTTTTAACAAGCGCTTCGCCGCGTCTGGCGTTGCCGGCCGCGCTAATTTTGACGCCCGTAATCGGCGTGCTCTTGTCCTCCAAATACGCGGCCATGGAACCCGCTATCGCTTGCTGCCTATCGTCCATCGGCGCATTCGATAGCCCAAAGAATTGCGGCATGCGCGTATGAGGATTGAAGCTCTTGGGATTTTCTATCCACTTGGGCAACCAGGAATTTTGCACCTTGTCGCCAATATGCGTCAGTGCGGGCCCGACCTTGCGCAAATCGTTGAAGCCTGCCGTGGCATGACAACCCACGCAACCCATCTCGGCAAAGAGGTCACGCGCCGCATTCAGCTTGTCTGCCTTCGGCACATTCATCACGCCCGTGTGGCAACTGATGCAATTGGCCTGCATTTGGCTTTTGGGCAGCATAGGCCACTCCCAATGCTTGTATGGGTGCCAATGGTGTTTCTTTTCCCATAGCTTGGCCTGCTCGGGACTGGCGGGGGTATGTGCCGCCGTATAGAACGAGGTGCCTCTCCCGTTGCCCAAATGGCAGGACGTGCAGCCGTATTTATCCATCGCATGCGGCGACTTGTCCCCCAGATACAAATCCAGTTGCGGATGCGTGGTGAACGGTTGCTTCGCCGTCTCGAAACCGGGTTTATCAATGGCCACGTGACAGGTCGTGCAACGGTCGACTTTGGGCACTTTTACGAAGTTGTAATCGTCGGTGAGCCCCTCGGGCAGGATTTGCTTGATGGTGAGCGTCGGCGCCATGAAGTCCAGCAGGGGGATGTCCAGCAACATCCCTGCTAGGCTCGGCTTTACCTTGTTCATTTTTTTTGCGACCTTATCCACTTCCTTGCTCTGGGCCTTTATCTGATCCTGTAATTCCTGCTGGCTAGCCATCGCCGCGTCGACCCTTGCCTCAGCCTCAGCAATCGCCTTCTCCATTTCTTTGTTTGTTTCGGTGTACTTGGCCACGCGCAGGCCGTACTTCTCCATCTCGGCCTTTTCTTTGGCGGCATGCGTCTCCTCAAAGCGATATTTGGCGGTGTCGTACAGGGATTTTTGTATTTGGAAGTCCGAAGTCATGATCGCCATGCGCGTCGTGATCTTGTCCAATTCTTTTTGGGCGACGCTCAAGGCCGACTTCTTGTCCAGAGCAGAGGCCTTCGCCTTCTTCAGCAACGACTGCAATTCGGTGTACCGATTTTTATCCAGTGACTGCTTCGCGGCCTGCAAGTCCGTCTTGGCCCGTTCGTACTCGATCTTCTTAAAAGTACGCTGATAATGCTTCCAATCCCTTTCAGCATCGTCCAAAACGGTCCAAATCACCATACCCATGAACACGAGACTGCCGAGCGCGAAAATGATGTTGAGGAGCTTGATGTTGTAGAAGTAAGGAGCTTCTTTGGCCATGGCTGGTCGCGCCTAAATGTTGAAGAAAAATTCCGGCAAAGCCACGATGTATTTGAGATTCAGCATCCAACGCAGATACATTTTGATCGGCAAAGCCAGAAACGCGAGCATCAGCATGACAAAAATCGTGTAGCGCACGGGCCCGATTTCGGCGTAGAGTTTTTTGAAAATGGTTTTGGCCAGAATTGCCGGGGGAATGAGAAAATACGCGGCCAAAGCTAAGAATCCCCACATCTCCCGTAAAATAAAGTTCGACGGCAACCCCACGCCCAGCAATTTCACGTAAATCAAATCCGACAAATTAACGTTCACGAGAGGCACGATCTTGTGCACATCCCAGAATTCATACGGCCCGAAAAAATTCCAGTTTGGCCCGCGCAAGAACGTGCCGTATATGATCAAAAGCACCCACAAAATCAGGAATCCAAACAGGAAAACAGTGATCGCCATCTTCCTTTCTTTAAACGTGTAATACCCATTCCCCATTTTGTTGGTATCCAGGTACGGAATCGCGAACAAACCCAGGATGATCAAGCCGGGCAAAAGCACGCCCGCTATCCATGGATCAAAATAGACCAGCAATTCCTGCAAACCAAGAAAATACCACGGCGCCTTGGAGGGGTTCGGCGACTCGGTCGGATTGGCCGGCGCTTCCAGCGGGGCTTTCAGGATAATGGACCAGATCAAAAGTAGGATGCTGAAAATAATCGTGGCGAGAAACTCGATGTAGACGAGATTGGGCATAACAAAAACCTTTTCGTCCGTCTCGGTTTTCTCGAATGTCGGCTCGCCCTTTTCCGTGCG
>CAZOWS010000111.1:0-3507 GCA_964583365.1 uncultured Actinomycetota bacterium | reverse complement strand
TCTTCCTCTCCCTCTTGATAGGCGCCGTAATGACCGTGATCGTCCTTTTGAAAATCCCAGCGAATTTTATTTTTAGCCAAAACCAAATGTCCCCTACCCGGGAAAAATCCCGTAAAATCCCCCTGCTTCTTTTTTAATGCTTCTCTCTGCCCTGCGGAATAATCGGTGATCGGTATTGTTTGCCGCGGCACTATTTGCACGGGCGCACTTTTGCCATCCAAATAATTCTGGGCGCTGATCAAGATGCTCTCGGGCAGGCCGAGCATTCTGGCCATCTCCATAGCGTGCGAATCATCGGGCCCAGGGACAAGCGCGTGATGCAAGATCACGGTCCCGTCTTTCTTGATTTCAATCTTGAAATGATACGTGGAAACATTCGAGTCTACCGCGCATGCCTCGATGAACTCCTCGTTGTGATTCGCCAACAAGAAGTGCGCACGGCGATCCGACAAATTCCGCGAGACAGCATGAAGAAGCTCTTTTTGATCCGTGGGCGACGTCGTGGAAAAAGCCTCGTCGCTGATAACGAGCATGTTGGCATCGGGATTTGCTTCGACTATCTGCTTCCACTTGCGCACTTCATCCCCAAACGCGCTCAAGTTGTGCATGCTGTCGGTTCTGGCCCGGTCTACGTAGGCGATTTTTTCGTACACTCTAAAATTATTGTCCTCTCCGGCCGGTACATACCCGAAGGACTGCGCGGCCAATTGCAGGAAAAGATTTTGCGCCAGGAAATGGGACTTGCCCGACATGTTGCTGCCCGTCAAAAGACGCACGAGCGTGTCCGCACCCGAATCATTTTTGACTTGTCTGTCCTTAGGCGCATTGCCGACGAGATTCCACCCGCCTTTGACCTGCGCGGGTTGGGTCGCGTCAAAATTTGCTTTGGAAAATTTTTGGTTTCGCGCCATTTGAGCAAACAACAAGATGCCGCCTACCTTTTCCACAGCGGATGCGATATTTGCCATGCCCTTGTGCAACGCAATTTTTCTGGAGGAATCCTGACTGAGAAGAACAGCAGCTATATCGCCGGCATTTTTTGCGGGCAGAGATTCCTGCATTGCCTCCATTTCACGCGCAATGCAAATCAATATCTCGTTTTTCGTCGATCGCAAAGATTGAATGAAAAGTTGAATGGCCTGCTCTTCTTTTTCCAACTCTTTTAAAAGGTCCACAACCTTTGCAGCAGTGGAATTTTTTGTAGCGTCGTATTGAACATGCGCGAATTTTTGAGCGATGGTTCCCGGATAAGCAATAAAAGCGGCCGCATCAAAATTCTGGTCCTGCAATAATTTGTCTATCCGCGGACCCATCTCTACGCGAGATTCCTCGTCAGGCTCCGATAATTTCTTTTCCAATGCCAGGAAGGTATAAACACTGTTTTTCGCATCACCGATCACTTTACATCTGTGTGGCTCGAGCAAAGCCCCTATCATCTCCTGGCGCGCGAGTATCTCGTCTCTGGAACTGGAAGGAGGTTTCAAGAACGAGAACATCGTGCGCAACTCTTCGCGCTTATCATCAAACTTTCCCAGACCCAGAACTGCATGATCGGGCGGATAAAAAAGCCGATCATCCTCGGAGAGAATCATGAGATTGCCGGCGGACTCGGCGCGCAGAGACAGCAGCGCCTTAGCCATAGCACTCGCATTTGCGCCCGAGCTCTTGTGCGCAAACGTGGACTCGGGCGCTAAAGCATAGCCCCGCCGCGGGCTGCCGGCTGCGATCACGCACACGAGCACAACCCAAGAAATCACGCGCGACAACACGCAGCGCGTGTATTGTCTCATGGTCATATGTAACTCCCTTTCTCTAGCTTAATTATAGTTGTTTTTTTGCGATTTGTCAATGCGTGCGAGCGGGCGAACTTGATGCATTGTAAAATTATCCGACCTGCGTTAGGATTGCTCGGCTAGGAGATAAAGTGAAAAGCCGAGACCTGCGCAAACATCATGCAGAGAATTTTTCCAAGTTGAGCCTGTCAAAACGTCTTCAGTGGAGTTTCGAGCAAAACGTCTTTCTTTACGGCTTCATGGACGCCCGAGCAAAACAAGTTCATAAACTCATTCGTCGTGATGGCAAAAAATATTACGCAAAGCCAGATCTGGCATAAAATCCTCCGTCACTTAAACAAGCAAGGTCTGGACTATGTCCTGGTTGGTGGGGCAGCCTTGGTCGTTCACGGCATACCGAGAAGCACGGTGGACATGGATGTTTATGTTCACGCGGAGGAATCCGTCCTCGCAAGGCTTTTTCAGATGGCTAAGGTCTTAGGCCTAAAATGCGAGCAGGCAGCCATTCGAAAAATTGAGCGATTCCCTGAACTGTTTGTGGATCAATGGATTTGCTTTTCATACCGCAATCAAGATGTTCTGGACGTCTATTTTGCCCCCCGTGTGATATTGGAACGATTGCTCAAACATTCGACGGTGAAGCGGGATAAAAAATTGTCCATTCGTGTGGCCTCGTTGGACGACATGGCTGCCATGAAGAAGGCCGCTGGTAAACCAATAGATATAGCGGACCTACGTTTGATCGAAGAGGCAAAGAAGCTCGGAAAGTAGCACATGGAACAGATCGCGGAATCTGCGTTCATGCAGCCCAACCCAAGAGATTTTGGATTTTTTTATCCCTGTCGATGAGGTCCGTTCAGCAGTTCTGCTTGACATACATGATAAAATAAAATATAGTTTGTTTTATCATGTATAAACGAATATCGCCTTTAGGTAACAGGGGAAACGAGAGTTGCTTTTTATGGGGCGCTAGGCAGACGGGTAAGAGCACGCTTCTGCGACAGCTTTTTCCCAAAGCGCGCAACTACAATCTCCTTCTTTCGGGTGAATTCGAGCGATTCAATCGCAACCCTGGAATATTACGCGAGGAGCTCGCTATTATTGCGCCGAGCGAATTCCCTGTGATCGTAGACGAAGTGCAGCGCGTCCCTCAATTGCTCAATGAAATTCATGATTTAATCGTCACGCGTCGCATCCCTTTCATTTTATGCGGGTCCAGCGCCCGCAAGCTCAAACGCGGCGACGCCAACCTTCTGGGTGGCAGGGCGCTTCGATATGAACTTTTTCCTTTGGTGTCCCAAGAAATTCCCGATTTTGATCTGTTGCGTGCCGTAAACCACGGCCTTATTCCCCGCCATTATCTTGCTGAACACCCAGGGCCAATGGTGCAGGCGTATATCGGAGATTATCTCTCTGGTGAGATCGCCGCAGAGGCTCTGACGCGAAACATACCGGCCTTTGGTAGATTTCTGGAAGCCGCTGCTTTCAGCAACGGGGAAATCGTGAATTATCAGAATATCGCAGCGGACTGCGGCGTGAGCGCGCCGACGGTGAAGGAGTATTTTCAGATTCTGGAGGATACGTTGATCGGACGATTCCTTCCATCCTTCCGAAAGCGCCCTAAAAGGCGCGTCATTCACGCTCCAAAATTTTTCTTTTTCGACGTGGGGCTGGCAAATTTTCTTTTGAAGCGCGGCCCCATTGCGTATCGCAG
>CAZOWS010000110.1:0-7382 GCA_964583365.1 uncultured Actinomycetota bacterium | reverse complement strand
ACCACCACAATTTCCGTTTTGAGCGTGCTCATTTTCTTATTCTTGCTCCTTACAACTTGATGTCCACGTTCTTAAAATTTTCCAGCGCATGCGTGAGCGCGCGGATGAAGCGGGCTCCGTCGGCGCCGTCCACGACGCGATGATCGTAGGACAGAGAAAGCGGCAGCATCGTTCGCTTCAGCATTTGCTTGCCTTTGCCGATTCCCAAAATCGCGACTTGCGGTTTGTTGATGATCGGGCTGAAATATGTCCCCGCTATGCCGCCGAGATTGGACAGCGTGAACGTGCCGCCCTGCAAATCCTCCATTGCAATCTTGCGTTGGCGCGTTTTCTCGGCCAATTGCTGCAATTCTTTCGCGAGCTCGAACATGCTTTTCTTATCCACGTCCTTCAACACGGGAACAATGAGGCCGCCCTCGGTGTCTACGGCCACGCCGATATGATAATAGTTTTTGAAAACGATTTCTTGCCGCGCTTCATCGAGGCTCGCGTTGAATTTCGGGTATTCTTTCAACGCCGCGACAATCGCTTTGAGCACAAAAATGGTCAGCGTGAGCTTCGCGCCTTTTTTCTCGTAGGCCGCAGCGTGTTTCTTGCGCAGGCTCAACAAGCCCGTGATGTCGGCATCCTCAAACTGCGTGACATGCGGAATCGTCGTCCAGGACTCCGTCATTTTTTGTGCTATCGTGCGGCGCAACGACGACACGGACTTTTTGGTGACGGAACCCCATTGGGAAAAATCAATGCTTTGCGGCGCAGCGGTGGCGACTGCGGGCGCGCCTTCCTGCTGTGTTGTGCCGCCCTGTGCGACTATGGCGCCTTGCTGCAGCCGCTGCACGTACGCGCGCACGTCGTCGAGAGTAATGCGACCACCGTGTTCGCTGCCGGCAACGAGACTCAAATCCAAACCAATCTCGCGCGCCAAATGACGCACGGAAGGCGACGCGGGCAAAGGAATGCCCGGAATTATCTTCGGTGCATTGGTAGCCACAGTAGTCATGGGAACAGCTGTTGCTAACGGCCTTGCTACCTGCGCTGGCGCGGGAATTCCAACAACATCTCCCGCCCCCGATATCGAAACTAAAATCTGGCCCACCGCGACTTTGCTGCCTTCGCGCACATGAATTTTAGAGACTTTTCCCGCTTGCGGAGAAGGAATCGGCGCCACGGCCTTCTCTGTCTCCAACTCGACAAGCGCCTGCTCTTTTTGAATTTCTTGCCCTTCGGACACAAGCAGCTTCACGACGGTGGCGGTATCCACACCATCGGCCATGCGCGGAACGCGAATATCGAGCGAGCTAGCCATGGTTACTCAAACATAGGAAACACTTTTTCGGAGTTCACGTTCAAATCCGTCATGGCCTTGGCAACCACGCTGCGCGCGACAAGCTTCTTCTTCGCCAGCGCGTAGAGCGTGGCGATCACGGTCATCTCCGTGTCTATTTCAAAAAATCTGCGCAAATTCTCGCGCGTGTCGCTGCGACCGTAGCCATCCGTGCCCAACACGGTAAGTCCTCCGGGCACCCACGGGCTGATTTGATCGGGGACGATTTTCATGTAATCGGAGACCGCGACAAACACGCCCTCTTCCTTTTCCAAAATGTTTTCCAAATAGGATTTTTTCGGTTCGGCCTCTGGATGCATCATGTTCCATCGTTCGGCCTTGAGCGCCTCGCTGCGCAATTGCTTGTAGCTCGTGGCACTCCATACATCCGCGCACACGCCGTACTGACTATCCAAAATTTCAGCAGCCTTCAACGCGTGAAGCAAAATCGGCCCGCTGCCCAAAATCTGCGCCTTGATTTTCTTTTTCTTGTCGCCCGTATACACCTTGTACAGGCCTTTTAAAATGCCATCGCGCGCGCCCTCGGGCATGGGCGGCATCGCATGGTTTTCGTTGTACAGCGAGATGTAATAGTAAATGTCCTCGCCCTTCGCGTACATTCTGTCCATGCCGTCTTCGAGAATCACGGCCAATTCGTACGCGTAGGCGGGATCGTAGGCCACCACGCTGGGCACCACGCTGGCCAAGAGTTGACTGTGCCCGTCCTGATGCTGCAAGCCTTCGCCGTTGAGGGTCGTGCGACCCGCGGTGGCTCCGAGCAAAAATCCCTTGGCCTTGCTGTCGCCGGCCGCCCACCACAAATCACCGGTGCGCTGATAGCCGAACATAGAATAATAAATGTAAAACGGAATCATCGGCACCTGCTGCGTGGAATACGCGGTGCCGGCCGCGATGAACGAGCACATGGAACCTGTCTCGGTGATCCCCTCTTCCAATATTTGCCCGTCCTTGGCCTCTTGATAATAGAGGAAGGACTCGCGGTCCACGGGCTCGTACAATTGGCCCTTCGGAGAGTAAATGCCAATTTGCCGGAACAACGCGTCCATGCCGAAAGTCCTGGCCTCGTCGGGAATGATGGGCACCACGCGCTTGCCAATGCCAGGATGCTGCAGCATTTTGCTCAAGATGCGGACGAAGGCCATTGTCGAAGAGGCTTCCAGATCGCCGGAGCCTTTGTAAAACTCGGTATAGAAATCGGGCACCGGCAGCAATAGTTTCTCGGCCGTGACTTTGCGCTCAGGAATAAAACCCCCGAGGCTTTTTCTGCGTTGTAATAGATACTGCGTCTCGGGGCTGCTCTCGGAAGGGCGATAAAACGGTGTCTCCACGACTTCCTCGTCGGCGATAGGAATCATGAAACGCTCGCGAAACTCGCGCAATTCTTTTTCGTTCAGCTTCTTCTGCTGATGCGTGATGTTTCTGCCCTCGCCAGCCTCGCCCAAACCATAACCCTTTACGGTCTTGGCGAGAATGACGGTAGGCCCGCCGCGATGGTCTACGGCCGCCTTGTACGCCGCGTATACTTTCTTGGGATCATGGCCGCCGCGAATGAGCTTGTGTATCTGCTCGTCGGAAAGAGAATTGACCAATTCGCTGAGCTCCGGGTACTTGCCAAAAAAATGGCTGCGCGTGTAGCTGCCGGGTTCCACCGAATATTTTTGATAATCGCCGTCCGTGGCTTCTTCCATACGCTTCAAGAGCAATCCGCTACGATCCTTTTGAATCAGCGCGTCCCAATCCGATCCCCAAATAACTTTAATCACGTTCCAACCCGCGCCGCGGAAAACCCCTTCGAGCTCCTGCACGATTTTCCCGTTGCCGCGCACGGGCCCATCCAATTTTTGCAGATTGCAATTCACGACCCAGACGAGATTGTCCAAATTCTCGCGAGCGGCCAGCGCCAACGCACCCAACGATTCGGGTTCATCGCTTTCGCCATCCCCGACAAAACACCACACGCGCGCGTCCTTGGCCGTCGTGAGCCCGCGCGCCTTCATGTAACGCTGAAAACGGGCCTGATAAATGGACATGATCGGGGCCAAGCCCATCGAGACCGACGGGTATTGCCAGAACTCCGGCATCAAATACGGGTGAGGATAGGAGGAAAGCCCGCCCCCTTCGGCCAATTCCTGACGAAAATGATGCAGATGAGAAACCTCCAGCCTGCGCTCCAAATAAGCGCGAGCGTAAATGCCCGGCGAGGAATGTCCTTGAAAGAACACCACATCACCCGGTCTATCCGGCTCGGATCCACGAAAGAAATGATTAAAACCCACCTCGTAAAGCGTGGCGCAAGAAGCGTAGGTCGAAATATGCCCGCCTAGTCCGCTGTTCACGCGATTGGCTTTGACCACCATGGCCATCGCGTTCCAGCGCACGTAACTCTTGATGCGGCGCTCCATCTCGCGGTCACCCGGATACGAAGGCTCTTCATGCGCAGGAATGGTATTGATGTAGGGCGTGTTGATGGGATTAATCGCAACCTGGAGGTCGGAATATCTAGTTTCAGTTCTCTTGTCTTTGCTCATAGTTAGAATTGGCATTTTTTCACCCTTGCCGGGCGCATCACTTTATAGAGTTCGGGGCTTCTGATCAATTACTTTTTGCGGAGGGCGGCTCCGGGTATAATCCCCTCCCATGCAATATCTGCATCTGACTCTCCCCACCCCTCAAGAAAACTTGGCCTGCGACCATGCGCTGATGGATTTATGCGAGGAGGGTTACGATACGGAGCTATTGCGATTTTGGGAGTCCCCAATTCCTTTCGTGGTTTTAGGCCACGCCAACAAGGCCGCGTCAGAAGTGGCCCTGCCGCGTTGCGAGGCCCGCAACATACCCGTGCTGCGACGCATCAGCGGAGGTGGGACTGTCCTGCAAGGCCCGGGGTGTTTGAATTACAGCCTGATCTTGCGGAATCCTTTCAGCGATGCGATTACCGGCATAGCACAAACGCATGCGCTGGTGCTAGGGCGACACAAAGAGGCATTGGAACCCTTGCTCGGGAAAACCGTCGGCATCCACGAAAACGATTTGACGTTGGATGGACGCAAATTTTCGGGCAATGCCCAACGGCGCAAGCTGCGAACCGTGCTTTATCACGGGACATTTTTGCATCACTTTGATTTCGCGGCGATCTCGGATTTCCTGAGAATACCTTCCAGACAGCCCACTTACAGGGAAGACCGTAGGCATGAAGAATTTCTTGTGAATCTGGGGATAGAAGCTGCAATCATCGAAGACGCGCTAAAAACTGCTTGGGCGTGCACACAAAAATTCAAAAAAATGCCTTTCGAAAGAATCGAAAAGCTAGTCCAAGAACAATATTCCCGGCGCGAGTGGAACTTTAAATATTAAATGCGACTTCGACCGGCGCGGACTCTTGCTGCTTTTGCGGATACACAAAACAGCCGCAATTCTCGCAAATATAAAGTCCATCTTGAGCAGCCAAAGTATTGACCACGCCACCCGGCAACGTCAAAAAGCATCCACCGCATGAGCCATGCACTAAAGGAACCACGGCCACTCTCCCCTTAGCATGATAGTCCTCGACGCGCTGCGCGAGATGCTCGGGAATGCGGTTCTTCAGTTTTTCTATGGATTTTAGTACACGATCTTTACGAGGTTGGCGAGCTTGATTCAAGTCCAGGTACATCTCCTGCAATTCCAACAGATCAGGCTTAGAGGTTTTCATCGTACCGTACCATCCTTTCTATCGGATAAATAAGGGAGTGATACTATCACAGTTGGGAGGGTTTTACGAAAAAAAATGGGTCATCCTGAGCCGAGGCGAAGGATCTCCATAGATTCTAACTAGATCCTTCGTCGCTGACGCTTCTCAGGATGACATAACACATGCAAATAACGTGTGTTATGCGTTTTGCCCGGCAACCCAGCCCGATGCCCAGGCCCATTGAAAATTGAAGCCACCTAGACGGCCGGTTACGTCCACGACCTCGCCGATGAAAAACAGACCCGGCACCTTTTTGGCCTCCATCGTTTTGGAGGATAATTCGTCGCTACTCACGCCCCCGCGCGTGACCTCGGCCTTTTCGTAGCCGACAGTTCCAATGGGCATGAGCGTCCACTGTTTGACGTTCTGGCTGAAGGCATCTATGTCTTTGTCCGCCATTTGCGCGAGCGCTGGCGTATTGGAAAGATAGATCTCGCCAAAACGCTCTGCCAAACGCTTCGGCAGCACCTCTGCCAACAAATTCTTTAATTCTGCTTTGGCGCCCGCGCGCCTTTTATTCCGAATCCATGCGGCCAGATCCAGGTCCGGTGCCAAATCCACAATCACAGCAGACCCGGGAGTCCAATACAGCGAGGCCTGCAGCGCAGCAGGGCCGCTCAACCCCAAATGCGTAAACAAAATGTTCTCACGGAAGGAAACCCCGTTGCAAGTAACAAGCGCGTCCACAGAGACCCCAGCCAGCCTGTCCGCGTACTTGCGCAGCGCCTTGTCGAATCGGAATCCGTCCAGCGCTGGCGAGGTGGGCATCACGTGCAAACTGAAATCGCGCGCGATTTGATAACCCAGCCCCGACACACCCGCCTTGGGCACCGAGAGGCCTCCGGTGGCGACAACAACAGAAGCTGCCTGAAATACCCCGCGATTGGTTTCCACGAGAAAGTGATCGGACTCTTTTCGCACGGATTGAATCTGCGTTTGGAGATAAAAGACAGCCCCCGCGCTTTGACACTCGGAAATCAACAGCTCCACAATGTTCTTCGCGGACTCGTCGCAGAAAAGTTGGCCGAGTTTTTTCTCGTGGAACGGGATGTTGTGCGCCTGCACCATCGCGATGAAATCGGCAGGCGTGAATCGCGCGAGCGCGGATTTACAAAAATGCGGGTTGGCCGAAACATAAGCCTCGGGACTCACGTCGGTGTTGGTAAAATTGCAGCGCCCGCCGCCGGAGATCAGAATCTTGATGCCGATTTTTTTCGCGTGATCCAACAGCGCGACCTTTCGACCGCGCTTGCCTGCCTCGATCGCGCACATCATGCCGGCCGCTCCCGCGCCAATCACCACAACGTCGTAATTCTCCATGGGGATACGGAGTATAGGCTAGCTACAAGGAACAGTCTATGGCTGCTCGCCATTGCAAACGATCCACCATCCAACGTAAAGTTGAGACTTGTCCGTCGGGTTGCAATCCGGGATATTCCTCACGCAATAGATTGCGGGTCAAAAGAAGTTTCACGTTTCCGATTCTACGACTCAAGTCTTCAGGCAATACCACATCTTCCATCCCCACGAGACTTTTTGCGAGAAACTCTGCCACATGACTCTTGGCGTACTCGCTTGCATCCAAATAGCGGACAAAGCGTGTGAACACTGTGCCAGCTTCCTTCATGCCCATCGTCGTCTGATCATCGAGATCCAGATTGGATAAATCTTCTGGCGCAAGATAGTTGACCTTTTGCGCGCCCTCGCTATAAATCCAAAATGCATAACCGACACCGAGCAGATCCTCGACGCTGCGTATCTCCTCAATCGGAATCAACCGTTCCCGGTACATGTCGTAATAGCCGTAGAATCCCGCAGCGCGCGCTATATCCTTCCAATCTTCGAGCGGCAATATCCAGTTCCCCCATCTATCCTTCGAAAGACTTAAACTATGCATGAACTCGTGCATGGCGGTTCGAACCGCAGAACCCTCAAATCTTTCGTTCACGTTCAAAATAATATTTCCGCGATCCGACCCTTCGCTGCATGTAGAACCATTCAATATTGCGAGCGGATGCCTTATGGAATGGGTATTGTATTCAACACTCACGTTAATCGGATGATCCACTTTCCAGAGCAACGCCGCGGGTATTGCCTCAATTGCCTCGACAACACCCTGCAGCACCCTGCGACCAAGCGCCAGCGAGGGAATATTTATTTTCCCTATCTCCACGTTTCTCAGCCGCGCCTTCTGGATGGCATCGCCATAACGCCAGGATCGCGTGATCTCTTCTGTCCACTCGGATTTATAAAATAGAAAAAGCGCCATCCGCATCGGCGGCGATACTTTGATCGGATCACGCAACA
>CAZOWS010000109.1:0-4263 GCA_964583365.1 uncultured Actinomycetota bacterium | reverse complement strand
GGAACATAGGATGCGATTTCGATCTGGGGTGGGGCATCATCCTTGCGAAACTTCAGGGCATTGGAAACCAGATTGTAAACGGCCTCTACGGTCCAAACCTTTTCCGCATAAAGGAAAGGGAGTTTCCCCACCACGCGGACGGTGGCCCCGGTCGCGTGCACCTTTTCTTCCAAGCGTGCCAAGGCTTCACGGACGATGGTGCCCGCGTCAATGGACACAGTCGGTTTTTCTATGCGCCGGGCGCGAGTCAGAGCCAGGATATCATCCAGGAGTAAACCCAACCGCTGGCTCGCTTTGGTCACGCGCCCAAAAAGGTCTTTTCCCTCGGGATTCAAGCTGCCCGTATGTTCTTGGGTGATCATCTGGGAAAAATTATCTATGGCGCGCAACGGCTCCTTGAGGTCGTGAGAGGTCACGTGCAAGAGTGTCTCGAGCTCACGATTTCTATCGACTCTCTCCTGTTCCATTTTTTTGCGATTCGTTATGTTCTGGGCAACGGAGGAAGCGCCGATGATCTGGCCGTTGATATCCTTGATCGGGGAGACGGTAACAGAGACATCCACCGGGGTGCCGTCCTTGTGAACACGCACCGTCTCAAAATGCTCTATCTTATCCCCTTGCTGCAGGCGCATTAGCATGTCGGCAACCTCATTGGGCCGGTCGGGAGGGAGCAACAAAGAAGAGGATTTACCAATGATCTCGGAGGCCTTGTAACCGTAAAGGTGCTCGGCTCCTTTGTTCCAACTGGAGATCACTCCGTCCAAAGTTTTGCCGAGAATAGCGTCTTCGGCGGAGTCCACAATGGCTAACAATTCTTGGCGCGCCAATTCTACCTTCTTGCGCTCAGCGATTTCTTTGTTCAACTCATCCCGTGAAGCACTAACAATCTTTAGATTGTCAACCATTTGATCAAAAGCCATGGATAACTGACCCAGTTCATCGTGTGTCTGCTCACCAACTCGGTACTCGAAATGCCCCCTGCCAATTTCTTCAGTACCATGACAGAGTTTTGTGATGCGGCTTGCAATCGATCCATAAATCGCAATAGATGCGAGAGTAATGAGAATACCTAGAATGCAGAACATAATCGTAAGGCGCCGATCAGACCGTTGCCGTAACAAAAGGCGCTGCGCACTGGATTTCTCGACCAATAGCGTCAGATTTGACACGATGACTTGGGTTTTTATCAACAATATACCGACCAGCGATTCCTGAAGAATATCAGAGGCATCCACTCCTGTCGTTTTAGATCGACCCGAGCCTAAACGGTTTTCCCGTATGGTGACTAGCTGAGATAAAATCGGCTTAAGCCTTTTATACGCTTGGCACGTAACGAGCCATAATTCTTGTTCTTCGGATGCTGGTGTGAATTTTAACGAATTGGATAAAAAAAAACTCTGCGCCCGATCGTATTCTGATTCCCACTGCACGTGTGCACGCTTAATGCCAAATAAGAGATACTCATGGGACAAAATATTGATTTCAGCAACCACTTTCAAGCACCTGGTTAATGACAATGAATTCCCCGAAAGAAGGTTAACTTGCCAAGTAGAATAATAAAGCATGGCCCACACAATGATAAGGAGCGCGATTGAAAATGCAATGGTTCCATAGATCTTGCTTTTGATTCGCATAAAAAATCCCTTAGCGGATTAAAGACACCTTTTCTGGGTCAAGCGCCCTCAGATCGTCTTCATCGATTAGTTCAAGGAAGTTGGGTATTTCTGTCATTTTAGTGATCCCAAAGCGAATAGCTAATCTTGCCCCATCCTCCATGGCAATCAGCAGCGATTGAGGGAGCGAAACGCCTAGCTTAAGTTTCGGCCACACCTGGTCCATGTAGGCCCTGTCGCGCTTTAGGCGATGTGAGATGATATCCTTTGCCTCTGGTTCGTTGGTCTTGATCAAGCGTTCCGCTTTAAGGATGGCCTTCACGAGCGGTTTAACAATCTCCGGTCTCGTTTTCAATAGCTCTTCCCGCACGGTCAATAAGAAATAGAAATCCCGATCACCTTGCCCACTCCAACTAATCGCATTTCCTTTCAAGCGTTTCTTGGTCAGAGTCACGTAGGGATCCCACAGCATCGCTGCATCAATTTCTCCCTTGTCCATTGCGTCCACTGAGGCCGACGGCGTAAGACATACGGGTTTAATATCGTTGAAGGAAAGCCCGTTGGCCTCTAAGAAGTTGATCAGAAAAAAATGCGCACTGCTTTTCTTCATGAAACCCACGTGCTTCCCCTTTAGATCAGCAACCTGGGCAATGCCGCGATCCTTCCTTGCCACCAGCTCATGGATGTTTGGCGATCCAATGCAGGCCAAGATTCGTATCTCTGGATGGTCATAGGACGCCAGAGTAGTGGGAAATTCCTTCACGCTTGCCACATCGATTTTGCCGGTTAGGTTGTCCTCCAATGCAGTCAGTCCTGCTTCGTAAGGGATTAGAGTTACTTCCAAACCTTCCTCCCTAAAATACCCCTTCGCATCGGCAATCCAAAGAATGGAGGCATAATCACCCGTGACTGCACCAATAGTAAGTTTCTTGGACGTATCTGCGTACACCGGTATGGCGAGAGAAATCATGATGATTGCATAACAGACCTTTCCCCACTGCTTTTTAGATCGCCTCATCTTAAAATCCTCCTTTTCCTCAAACAATCTGGGTTAAAATTTCACTGTCATGTCCACCATCAAGAGGTTCGCGTTGGAGTCGCCCGGATAAATTTTATCGATCACACTGCCCCCAAAGAAATGCCCGAAATACGTTGTGATTTTCCAGGAAGGTGTTGCCTCGTAGGTAACCGTCAGGTCTAGGAGATTTCCCACATCCAGTTTCCCAAAACTGTTTCTGCCCACGTAACCAAAGATGGATCCCTTCTCCTGGGTCGCGCCTGCCCCTGTGTAGAGCCGGTCGCTTCTTTCATCTAACGTGACCAGATGCCAATCGCTTCGTAAGGTCCATTTTTCCCAAGGCTTTACTATCCCTTGCACAAAGAGGTCCCGATTGTTCATTAAGTTATACAAGGTAAAAAGGGAATATTTCCGCACGGTTGGAAGGATTTGGAAGAAAGTTTCATGACGCTTATCCCCTGGATTGGAGTCGCCAGATCCTTCGCCATATCCCATGCGTATCCAAGGCTTCGACCATGCCTGCTTAAATTGATAGCCTCCTTCTAGCGCCCAGGCGAAGGCGCGGTGGTCCTGCTCGTACCAATCCCCTTCCTGAAGGACAAGCCAAGCCAAAGCGTCAGCCTCGCCCGTGCCCACGGGATAGGCGCCGACAATATCCATGCCGTAGCTGCGTATGTCAACATCCACACGGCTTGCAGTGCTTGCCTCGCTGTTGTCCACACGTTGCGTTACTGGCCGGTGATCCCCGTAATAGATAAGAAAAAGGCGTTCTCGTGTGTTGGGTATCAGCGTGGACTTCTTGAGCGTCAGCGTAGTGACAAGAAGGTCTATCTTTTCGATGGTGTTTCCTGCTCTCTCTTCAAATCCACCCTGCGTGGGTCGTGTGAGTAGCTGATCCAGCCGGAACAAAGACTTGTCAAACCACGCCCAGAACCCATCGAAGCTCCGTGTAAAGTTGGAAGCACCAAAAGGGCCAACCAGTCGCTCTGAAATCCTAAGATTTGTTACCTTGTCAAGTTTGGGATCACCGGAGAGCGTCTCAGCGCCATCGAAATACTCAAAGCGGCCTATGCGACCGGAAAGTCCGACATCCAGTGGATCTTTCAGATCCACTGCCATCTGTTTTATAAAAACACTATGGGCAAAGCGTTCACCGGTGTGCGCAAAATACGTCGGGCCGAAACCAAATGGCCCTTGAGGTGCGGCCGCGATTAACCCAGCGCCTGGCAGGTTGAATAGCTGGGAGTACTGCAATTGAATGAAGGATTCGAGTTTTGGCGAAACCCATCTCAATCCCGCGCGAGCGCGGGTGGAGAAATAATCGTAATCGACATTTTGCCTATTGGAAGGAGTAAACCAGTCCCAGAACTCGTAGGCGCCAAAAACTTCTCCTTCGAGCTTTACGCATTGTTTTCCTTCTTTGCTCTCAAATAGTTTGATCTCACCACGTCCTTCGCATGGGAAGGCCAAGAGAACAAGCACAATCAGAGGGAAGTATCCGAGCAAAAAAAAGCGCTTGCTATGCAAGCGCCAGGTTGGGAATGTACTAGGGTCGAGACATGCGGATGCTACGGCAAGAAGCGCATGTAGGTTACCCGTGCTTGCTTGCTTGCTTGCTTGCTTGCTTAGAGG